>JBDTXL010000126.1:0-7054 GCA_040006195.1 Gemmatimonadota bacterium
GCGAGATGCTGACCGCGACGGCGATGGGCTACTTCGAGGGCGAGATCAGCAAGGCGGTCGTACTCGCGCTGTTCATTCCGTTGATCATCAGCTCGGGAGGAAATTCGGGGTCGCAGGCGACGTCGCTGATCATTCGCGCGATGGCACTGCGCGAGGTCACGCTGGGCGACTGGTGGAAGGTCGCGTCGCGCGAGTTGCCGTCGGGCATCGTGCTCGGGTTGATTCTGGGCGCAATCGGCTTCATTCGCATCATGGTCTGGCAGCGGTTCGGCTGGTACAACTATGGCATCCATCACACACTCGTGGCCCTGACGGTGGCGAGCGCGCTGGTTGGAGTTGTGACCTTCGGATCGCTCGCCGGCTCGATGCTTCCATTCGTGCTTCGCCGCCTCAACTTCGATCCCGCGAGCGCCTCAGCCCCCTTCGTCGCGACACTGGTGGACGTGACCGGACTGATCATCTACTTCAGCGTCGCGTTCGTGATTTTGCGGGGGACGCTGCTGTAGCATCATCACGCTCAGTACGACATCAGGAAAGCTTGATGCGCTAAGCTCCACAATCGGTGTGGTATATGCACCTCTCGTCGTGGTGTCGCCGATGTCGGCGGCCACAATTCGAGTCCGAGAGATTGGATGAGAGGGGGCAAATATGAAAGTCACATGGATGGCAGTTGGCGCGATGATGATCGTTCCGTGCGCCGCGATGGCTCAGAGCAAAATGAAGGACACGTCAGCCACCAAGCCGGTGCAGGCAGCTACGGCGACCTCGACCGGTGATGTCTCGGGTCCCGGAGCCGACGTGACTCAGGCGATGCTCGCCGCGCAGAAGAATCCGAACATCATCGGCACGCCTGCGTGGTGGACCACTCACTCGACGGCCGACGGCAAGCCGATGAGCGCGGCGCGCTCGTCTCACGAGGAAGAATAGCTAGCAGCGATTTGCTAGTCGCTGGAGATACTTTCGTCCGCCGGCGCAGCGTCGCCGGCGGACAGGCGCATCGCATTGCACAGCCACGCGCCGAACACGAGAGCGACCGCGAGCGAGAGTAGGGAAAGCAGCGTCGTAAAGCGAGCGAGCGCGCGGGCGTCGCCCAGCATCGCAAAGCGCGCGAGGAGATAGTGCCAGTCGTGGATCGGGTCGCCGCTTCCCATGCTCACGAGGGGAAGATCCTGGTTGCGCGCGTCGCCTACGTAGGTCGCGAGATTCGTGAGGCTCATCGAGAGCCACGCGAGCGCGACTGCGATGCCGAAGTATTCGCGCTGGCGCATGAAGGCGTAAGCTACGAGGAGTGGCACCGTGACTTGCGCGAGGCTTCCTCCGGCGACTTCGAGGAGCTCACCGAGTGGGCTGAACAGGATGTGCCCGCCCTCGTGAACACCGAGGGTGAGGCCGGCGAAGATCGTCCAGTACTCGTAATCGTTCAGCGAGCGGACGGCTATGTAGACGAGATAGGCGAGCAAGATAGCTCGCCAGATCCAGCTGCGCCCTCGGCACCACTCGAGCGCATCGTTTCGGCGCTCGGCCAGCGTCAGTTCGGAATCGCCGTGATGAACGTGAGAGAGCGTCTGCGGCGCACCACATTCGTGAGCCCCCCGAACACCTCGGGATCAATCAGCGAGCCGACGCGCTCGGAGAGATAGTCGAGCGTGCTGTTCGGCATCAGCGGCTCCTGGTACGGGCGGCCCGACGTGAGGGCGTCGTACGCATCGGCTGCAGCGAGGATGCGTCCGCCGATCGAGATCTGCTTCTCGGAGAGCTGGCGCGGGTAGCCTGAGCCGTCGAAGTGCTCGTGGTGATCGCGAACATAATCGAGCACTGGACCGAGATGCTTCATTGGCGCGAGGATGTTCACCCCGAGCTCGACGTGCTGCTTCACATGCGCGAACTCTTCCGCCGTGAGCGAGCCCGGCTTGTTCAGGATCTCTTCGCGGATTCCGATCTTGCCCACATCCATCAGTCGCGCGGCGAGGCGCACCGCTTCGACCGTGTCGACGTCGAGATGCAGCTCGTCGGCTATCGCAGCGGACATTTCTCCGATGCGGATCGAGCGACCGCGCATGTACGGATTCTTCGCCTCCATTGCCATCACCAGCGACTCAGCCACCTGAATCGTGAGGTCGCGCAGTGCCGACTTCTCGCGCTCGATCTCCGCGGTGCGCATCGTGACTTCTTCGCGGATGACGTGATCGATCTCGCGCTGCTGCAGCAGCATCTCGCGGCGGTGCAGGGCCTTGAGGATCGACTCGTGCAGATCGGGAAGCTCGACGGGCTTGGTGAGATAGCCCATCGCTCCGCGCGAGAGCGCCTCTGTGGCCGTCGGCGCATCGTTGACCGCCGTCAGCATGACGATCGCGAGATCGGGGTTCGTGGCCAGAGCCTTGGGCACGAGCTCGACACCGGTCATCCCGGGCATGCGGATGTCGCTCAGCATCAGCGAGAAGCGGCCAGCGTCGAGCATCTCGAGTGCCTGGGTAGCGGAGGACGCAGTCTCCACCTCGTAGCCGGAGCGCGTGAGGAACGTGCTCAGCGATAACCGGATGGCTTCTTCGTCATCCACAAGCAGCACGCGCACCGTGCGGCGGTCAGGCAGAAGCATCTCTGGTGCTGTCAAGATGGCGCTTTTCGAAAGAGGAGCGGAGATCATTCTCGATTACGGAACGAGGACCGTCGGGCTGATCTCGTTCGCTGCCGTGCCAACGACCGCCGTCACCGACTGGTCGCTGCCGATCGAAACGATATCGCCGTTATCACCGTACGCGCCCTCGACCGCGTAACAACCGTTCGTGGAGCACGCTGGCTGCCCAATACCGGCACCGTCGTACACCCAGTCTGACTTCTCACCCGTAGCTACCGTCACGACGCGAAGCGAGGGGGCGCCGACGACGGAGACGTAGTCGATCTGCGTGCCGTCCGCGCTCCAAACCGGATTGAACGCGCCATTCATCTCGTTCGTGAGCTGGACCGGGGTGCCGCCGGCAGCCGCGATCACGAATACCTGCGAGAGCCCCGACCGCGTGGACGTGTAGACGAGCTGCGTTCCGTTCGGACTCCACGAAGGCGCCGACTCGGGGACGTAGCTTTCCGAACCGGTGGCGAGCGCAGCCTGGTTCCAGCCCGTCGAATCCATCCTCCAGATCCGCGACGTTCGCGAGCGACCGCTCACGAACGCGATGCGCGTACGGTCGAGGCTCAAATTCGGCTGCTCGTCCGTGCCATTGCTCGTGGTGAGGCGCTTCAGGCCCGAGAGGTCGTTCCTGCCCATATAAATTTCTTCATCACCGTCGCGATAGGATGCGAAAACGAGGTGTCCGGCTGCACTATGTGGATCCTGGTCCGCCGCATCCGAGAATGTGACGCGCATCGTGACGCCACCTGCATCTTTCCAGAGCTGCTTGACGCCGCTCGCATTCGACACGTACACGAGCGTCGGAGTCGATAGCCTGCTGTGCGACGTCGACTTCCGTTCGGGAGCGACGGCGAGGTTCTGGTCTGCGGAGCATGCGGCCAAACCACCGATCGCGACGATCGCAATAACCGCACGGCTCATCGAGCGTGTGCTGAGCTGTGAAGTGATCGTCGTACTCTGTCACGACTGACGTGAATTGTGACGCATTGGCCGGTCCTCGTTGAAATCGTGGGAGGCGAGCGCTTTTCTCGGTCGCTCTGTCTCATCTTCTCCCCCATGATTATCGGAAACACGTCGTTTTCACTAAGGACGATAGCAATTAAAAGCGACTCACAATTCGACTGCGCGTCGTCTCTTAGACGACTCTCATCTTCAGCTCGGGTTCGGCCCCGCTAAATTGACTCCAGTGGATTCCAGTTTCCGATCTTCCCGCCGCGCGCCGATTTTTCTCGACGAAACCGGACGCCGCTGGCGCCGTCTTCGGCGAGTTGCGCTCGTCGTCGGTATAATCACGAGTATCGTGGCGGTGATCACCATCACCATGTTGATGATCCCGCCGCTCCTTCCCGAGATTCCTCTCACGGGAGAGCCTCGCGCGCCGGGGCTGGCCACGAGCAAGATCGAGCGCGAGCGCCTCTCCAAGAAGCTGCAGCTCTACTTCACGCTTCGAAAAAATCGTGTCCCCGGCATGCGGGCGAACACGCTGCCGGTGCGCGGGCGCAGCGTGCCCGGCAAGCCGCGTGCGCCCGGCGCGCCGATCGTCGCTGGCTTCTACGTGACATGGGACGACAACTCGATCGATGCACTACAACAACACGCCGACGACCTCGACTGGGTCGTCTGCGAGTGCGCATGGCTCGGCGTGAACGGTAGAGGGCTTCGCTTGCGCATCGACCGGCGTGTTGGCGTCACGATCGCGAGCGCCGTCGCCGATCCCAAGCTCCGGCCGCAGATCTTCCTCATGGTCAGCAACTTCGACTCGGCCACAAAGCGCTGGGATCCGGTGGGGCTGCGGCATCTGCTCACGGACACGGCCTCGCGCGAGCTCGCGCTCAAACAGTTGACCGACAGCGTCTCCTACTATGGAATGGGCGGGGTCACAATCGACTTCGAGGAAGAGCCACAGGAGCTCACCGAGCCCATCGCGAGATTCGTGGCGGAGCTGCGCAGGCGACTTGCGCCGATGGGGAAGCTCGTGACACAGGCCGCCAGCGTGAATGACAGCGACCATCAGCTGACGCGCTTCGCCGAGGTGAATGATTATCTGTTTCTCATGCTGTATGACGAGCACTTCGGAAAGACGGGCGACCCCGGGCCGATCGCGAGTCAGCAGTGGTTCGTCGAACGGATGAAGCACATGCTGCGTTTCGTGCCGGCCCGCAAGGCGATTCCGATCGTCGGTGCGTACGGTTATGACTGGAACGACGGTGACAGCACGACGAATGGGCAGCAGCTCACCTTCCAGGAGATCATGTCCGCTGTGCGAAAGGCGGACAAGAAGGTGCTGCACTTCGACTCGGTGACGCTCAACCCGTACGCCACGTGGACCGATCGCGACTCGACTGATCATCTCGCGTGGTATCTCGATGCCATCACCGCTTACAACCAGACCGTCGCGGCGCAGGCGCTCGGCACCGCGGGGATGGGTATCTGGCGCATGGGATCCGAGGATCCCGCAATCTGGCGCGTGCTCGGGAAGGCCGGCATCGATTCGTCGGCCGCGCTGCTGAGCGTGATCCCGCCGGGATACGACGCGGAGATGGAGGGACACGGAGAGATCCTCGATCTGTTCGCGAGCCCCGACTCGGGCAATCGCACGGTGCGCATCGACCCGAAGACGCGCCTCGTCGTCGACGAGGTCATCCACAAGGTCGGTACGCCGTACATCGTGAATCGCTACGGCAGCAACGATCCGCATCTGATCGCGCTCACCTTCGACGACGGGCCGGACGGGAAGTGGACGCCGATGATTCTCGACACGCTAAAATCGCGCGGCGTGTCGGCGACGTTCTTTCTCATCGGGGAGAATGCGGAGCGGCACATACCGCTGATGCGTCGCATCCTCAACGAGGGTCATCTCATCGGGAATCACACATTCTCGCATCCGAACCTCGCGTTCACGGGCGACAAGCGCACCAAGCTCGAGCTCGACGCAACAGAGCGGCTGTTCGAAGCGGTGCTCGGGCGCCGCACGGCATTCTTTCGACCGCCGTATTTCGGAGACGCCGAGCCGACGACGCTCGACGAGCTCGTGCCGGTGCAGATCGCGAAGGAGCGCGGCTACCTGATCATCGGCTTGCACATCGATGCCGAGGACTGGCAGTCGCCGGGTGTGCAGACGATCATCGACACGGTGATGGCGCAGCGCACGAGAGGAAACGTGGTGCTGCTTCACGACGGCGGCGGAGATCGCAGCCAGACCGTCGCGGCGCTCGGTCCGCTCATCGATTCACTTCGCGCGGTGGGCGACACGGTGGTGCCGCTGTCGGAGCTCATCGGGCTCACGCGCGATCAGGCGATGCCGGGGCTGCCGCCGCGTAACAGGCTCGCGCGCGCGGGCGAGCTCCTTGGCTGGGGAACGCTCAGTCTCGTGCAGTGGCTGCTCTACTGGATTTTCTTCCTCGCGATCTTTTTGGGCTTTGCGCGACTGGTCTTCATGACCGTCCTCGCGATCGCGCAGCACGTGAAGAACCACCAGAACCGAGATGCGCCGATCACCTTCGCGCCGTCGGTGAGCGTCATCGTCCCCGCGTACAACGAAGAAAAAGTCATCCTGCGCACCATCGAGACGCTGATCGCGCAGGAGTATCCGGGCGAGCTCGAGGTCGTGGTCGTCGACGACGGATCGCCGGATGGCACGTACGAGGTGGCGCGGGCGGCATATGGCGATCATCCAAAGGTGCGCGTCTATCGCAAGCCGAACGGCGGGAAGGCGAGCGCGCTGAACTACGGGCTCGAATACGCGACCGGCGAGATCGTGATCTGTCTCGATGCTGATACGCTCTTCGCGCCGGACACGGTCGCGGAGCTCGTCGAGCCGCTGCACGATCCCAAGGTCGGCGCGGTGGCCGGCAACGCGAAGGTTGGCAATCGCATCAATCTCGTGACACGCTGGCAGGCGATCGAGTACGTCACCAGTCAGAACCTCGATCGGCGCGCCTTCTCGCTGCTCAACTGCATCACCGTGGTGCCGGGCGCCGTGGGCGCGTGGCGCAAGTCACTCGTGCAAAAGGCGGGCGGCTTCAGTGAGGACACGCTCGCGGAGGATCAGGATCTCACGCTCTCGATTCGACGCCGCGGCTTCTCGATCGCCTACGCCGACGAAGCCATCGGCTACACGGAGGCTCCCGACACGCTCGGCGGACTCGCCAAGCAGCGATTTCGCTGGTCGTTCGGCACGCTGCAGTGCCTCTGGAAGCATCGACGGACATTCTTTCATCCGCGTTACGGATTGCTCGGCTTCGTCGCACTTCCGAACGTGCTGCTCTTCCAGATCATCTATCCGTTCCTGTCGCCGATCGCTGATCTGATGTTCGTGCTCAGCCTCTGGAGCGCATGGGCGATCCGCGAGGCGCACGGCGCGACCTACGCGTTGACGTCGGTGGAGCAGGTGCTCACCTACTATGCCGTCTTCCTCATCGTCGACTG
>JBDTXL010000127.1:0-4839 GCA_040006195.1 Gemmatimonadota bacterium
CGAGCACGCTGCAGCAGGAAGGCGCGAAGAAGCTGAGCTTCGGCAGCAAGAAGACGATGCGCGTTGCGCAGGGATTGTACGAGGGAGTCGAGCTGGGCCCCGAGGGCGCGGTCGGACTCATCACGTACATGCGCACGGACTCCACGCGAATCTCCGAGCTCGCGGCGCAGCAGGCGCGCGACTATCTGACGTCGCTCTTCGGCGCGCAGTTCCTCGCGAAGGGCGCGCAGCTCTACGGAAAGGCGGGGCAGGCGAACACGCAGGACGCGCACGAAGCCGTGCGTCCCACGGATCCGACGCGTCGTCCGGAGCACATCAAGAAATTCCTGTCGGCCGAGCAGTTCAAGCTGTATGAGCTGATCTGGAAGCGCTTCATGGCGTCGCAGATGGCGCCGGCCGTGTTCGATACGACGACAGTGGACTTCCTCATCGACGGCAACGAAGGAAAGTCGCAGCAGGAGCCGCGCGCGTATCTGTTCCGCTCGACGGGAAGCATCGTGAAGTTCGAGGGCTTCCTCTCGCTCTATCGCGAGGCGCACGAGGAGGGTGAGGGTCGCGCGCTCGAGGATGAGCAGGCGCTCCCCGAGGTCGCGCTCAACGAGCGAATCCCGGTGAAGCAGATCGTTCCGAAGCAGCACTTTACCGAACCACCCGCGCGATTCAGCGAAGCGAGCCTCGTGAAGGAGCTCGAGCGTCTTGGCATAGGTAGACCTTCTACATATGCATCGATCATCTCGGTGCTCGCCGACAGGCACTACGTGCTACTCGAGCAGCGCCGCTTCACGCCCACGCCGCTCGGCGAGACCGTCGCCAAGATCATGGTCATGCAGTTCCCCGACATCTTCAACGTGGAGTTCACGTCGGGGATGGAAGGAGAGCTGGACAAGGTCGAGGCGGGGAGCATGGGATGGCAGGACGTGCTCGAGGATTTCTGGGAGCCGTTCTCCGTCGCGCTCAACGCGGCCAACGTCGAAGAGTTGATCGCGCAGGCGCACGATCTGTCGGTGCTCGAGACGGAGCGTTGTCCCAAGGATGGAGCGCAGCTCGTCGCGAAGGGCGGCATCTTCGGGCCGTATCTCGCATGCGTGAACCGCCCCGAGTGCACCTTCACGCGCCCGCTGGGCCGCGATCGAAAGCCGGCCGTGATGACGACAGAGATCTGTCACGAGTGCGGGAAGTTCATGGTGATTCGCCAGGGACGCTCGGGCGAGTTCCTCGGCTGCAGCGGTTTTCCGAAGTGTCGCGGTACGCGTGCGCTGCCCACGGGCATCAAGTGCCCGAAGGATGGCGGCGACATCATCCAGCTCCGCTCGAAGCGTGGCGGCCGCGCGTTCTACGGTTGCGCGAACCATCCGAATTGCGACTTCATTGCGTGGAACAAGCCGATTCTCGAAGAGTGCCCGGATTGTCACTTCGTTGGTGCGGAGATGAAGTCGACGAAGGCGCGCGGCGATTTCCGGAAGTGCATGAAGTGCGGCAACGAGTGGGAGGTCGCAGCACCCGAGCTCGAGCCGGCGGTCGCTGCGGGATGATCCACCGCGCGTCGACCACGACGCGCGGTGCGACCGCGGGTCACGCATGACGAGCGTTACAATAGTAGGAGGTGGCCTCGCCGGCTCCGAAGCTGCGTGGCAGCTGGCTGAGCGTGGGCACGACGTTGTGGTGCACGAGATGCGGCCCGTCGTGAAGACAGCTGCGCACCAGACCGAGTCGCTCGCGGAGCTCGTGTGCAGCAACACCTTCAAGAGCACCGACACATCGAACGCGCACGGTCTGCTCAAGGCCGAGATGCGCCAGCTCGGCTCACTGATCCTGTGGGCGGCCGACGAAGCGCGCGTGCCGGGCGGCACCGCGCTTGCCGTGGATCGCGTCGTGTTCGCGAGCGCGGTGCAGTCGCGCCTCGAGGCTCATCCGCGCATCACCATCGAGCGCGGCGAGATCACGACCATTCCCTCGCCCTCGGTGATCGCGACGGGCCCGCTCACATCGGATGCGCTCGCGACTTCGCTGCGCGCGCGACTCGGTGTCGACGCGCTGTCGTTCTACGATGCGATCGCGCCGGTGGTCGCATACGACTCGATCGATCACGCTATCGTCTTCAAGGCGTCGCGGTACGGGAAGGGAGAGACCGAGGCTGAGCGCGAAGAGGGCGCGTACCTGAACTGCCCGCTTTCGCGCGAGCAGTACGAGTCGTTCATCGATGCGCTCGTCGCGGGCGACAAGTATCAGGGGCATGAGTTCGACAAGGCGCCGTACTTCGAGGGATGTTTACCCGTGGAGGAGATGGCCGCTCGTGGGCGCGAAACGCTCCGCTTCGGGCCGCTCAAGCCAGTCGGGCTTCGCGATCCGCGGACTGGCCGCGATGCGTACGCGGTGGTGCAGCTGCGCCAGGAGGATCGCGCGGGGCGCATGTGGAACCTCGTCGGCTTTCAGACGCGCCTCCGCATCGGCGATCAGGAGAAGGTCTTTCGCGCGCTTCCCGGGCTCGCTAATGCGGAGTTCCTGCGCCACGGAAGCATCCACAGGAACTCATACGTCAACTCACCCGCATCGCTCACTCCAGCGCTCACGCTCCGTGACGACGCGCAGGTCTTTCTCGCCGGGCAGATCACCGGCGTCGAGGGCTACACCGAGTCGAGCGCGACAGGGCTGCTCGCGGGGATCAATCTCTCGCGAGTGCTGGGCGGGGCCGAGGCGGTGATTCCGCCGGGCACCACAATGCTCGGCGCGCTGTATCGCTATCTGCGCGAGGCGGACCCCAGGCACTTCCAGCCGATGAACGCGAACTTCGGCCTGCTCGACGATCTCGCAAAGCCGGAGCGCGACAAGCGGAAGAAGCGCGAGCTCTTCGCCGCGCGCGCGCTCGCCGACATCGAGAGCGGCCAGCGCGAGCACGGGCTGGCGTCGCTCGCGGCAGCGACGTGAGCGACAACACCGATGTGAGCGACTTCCTTCTCCACCTCGAGAAGGAACAGAACGACTCGCCCAACACGCTCATCGCCTACAGGAGAGATCTCGATGCCTTCGTCGAGTTCCTCGGCTCCTACTATGGTATGGACGGGTGGACGTGGGGAGGGGTCGACCGATTGGCCATCCGCGGCTTCATGGGCCACCTCACGCGCCGCGGGCTCGGCAAGCGTACGATAGGGCGCACGCTCTCGGCCGTGCGCTCATTCTACAAATTTCTCCATCGCAATGAGCTGGTCGAGGCGAATCCCGCGCGATCGATGCAGTCGCCGAAGCGCGACAAGTATCTCCCCGCGTATCTCGACCGCGCGCAGATCGACCTGCTCTTTCAGATGGCCGAGGCGCGGGCGTGGGAGGGGAAGTTCACGGACGTGCGGAATCTGGCGATCCTCGAGCTGTTCTATTCGACGGGGCTCCGGTTGTCCGAGCTCGCCGGCGTGAATCGCGACATGCTCGACCTCGTCTCGCAGCAGCTCAAGGTGCGCGGCAAGGGGCGCAAGGAGCGGATCGTTCCGATCGGCGATCACGCGCAGCTCGCGCTCCGCAACTACGAAGCGAAGCGCGATGAGCTTTCGCGCACGCTCGGCGGCAAAGCCGATCGCACCGCCTTTTTTCTCTCGCGCACCGGCACGCGGATAGGCGTGCGCGCGGTGCAGCTCGTCGTCGGCAAATTTCTGCACGAGATCGACGAGGATGCGGGGCTGTCGGTGCACTCGCTCCGCCACACCTTCGCGACGCACCTGCTCGACGCCGGTGCCGACCTCCGCGCCGTGCAGGAGCTGCTCGGCCACGCCTCGATCGCAACGACGCAGATCTACACCCACACGAGCGTCGAGCGCCTCAAGCAGGTCTACGCGAAGTCGCACCCGCGAGCCTAGCCGCTCGGCAAGCGCCAGGCGTGCGGAACCGCTCTTGCATTACTCCCCGTGATGCGAGCTGAAACCATCCCACTCATCCTCGGCCTCCTCCTCTTTCTCATGGGGGCCGCCATGATCGCCGACGCGATCGTCGCCGACGGCGGCGATCACGCATCCGAGCGCCGCAGCCGCGAGCGCCCAGAGCGGAGCAGGCCCGGGCAGATCGTCTTCGGCCTCGGGATGCTGTGCGTGGCGGCGGCGCTGATCGGGCGAGACCAATGGCGCTTCACGACGCTCGCGATCGCGGTCGCCGTCGTGCTCGTGGTGCTCGGCGTCGGCCTCAACATGCGCTACATCCGCGGCTCGCTCCTGGGGCCCGTTCTCGGACGAAGCGAGAAGCGCCGCGAGAGCGACAGTGCCGCGGCGAGGAAGAAGCCTCGCCCGTAGCAGGGGTGGGCGTCGGGCCCTTGGCGCCCGTGGTATCTTTCGGACATGGCTCACGCATTCCCAACGATATACGCTACCACTGTTCTCGGTGTGCGGCGTGACGGCAAGGTCGCGGTCGGCGGCGACGGTCAGGTAAGCGTCGGCGAAACCGTGATGAAGTCGAATGCGCAGAAGGTACGCCCGCTCCGCGGCGGCAAGGTGCTTGCCGGTTTCGCCGGCGCCGCCGCCGATGCATTCACCCTCTTCGAGAAATTCGAGGAGAAGCTCGAGCGTTATCCCGAGAATCTTCCGCGCGCCGCTGTGGAGCTGGCCAAGGACTGGCGGAGCGACCGCGTTCTTCGCCGCCTGGAGGCGCTGCTCGTAGTCGTCGACAAGAGCCACGGCCTCATCATCTCGGGCACCGGCGATATCATCGAGCCCGATGATGGGATCCTCGCGATCGGCTCCGGTGGCTCGTACGCGCTCTCGGCCGCGCGCGCGTTGCTCGCGCACTCGCAGCTTTCCGCGCGGGAAATAGTGCAACAGTCGCTCGAGATCGCCGGCGACATCTGCATCTACACGAACAAGA
>JBDTXL010000128.1:0-15318 GCA_040006195.1 Gemmatimonadota bacterium
TCATCCCACGAAGGCGGAGCTGCGCTTACGGCGTGGAGCTGTGGATGCGACGGAGCTTTTCGCGGCGGATTTTGCTGCGGCGGATTTGTCCGGGTAGGAGGTGATGATGGGAGTTGATGGAGCCGGGACGTATGGGCGTTCCGGGTGCGCCACACCGCGGCGATCGGGAACCTCGGGATGCGCACACAGGCGACGCGCCACTGCTCGGCCATAACTCACCTCAATCGTCCGGCGTTTACCACCCTTCTCCAGCGTGAGCGTAGTCGTGCGTTCGGAGCGCGCGTTGCTCTGGGTGAGTCGTATTCGAACCGAGCTTCCAGTCGCGTCGCCACCGCGCTCGCCGGTGACGACGAAGGCGGCGCCGACATCGCGCGCGAGCCGTGTGAGCCGCACCCCGAGCACGCGCGCGAGCGGCGGTGCGCCGTCCATTACCACGAGCGAGAAGGCACCGGAGCGGAGGAGGAGATCGGCGCACCACGTCGCGCGTGCGGCGTTGGTGGGACGGATGATCCAGAGCGGCGCGCGCTCGCTGCCGACGTGCGCCCAGTCGCGCGGTGCGAGCGTGCGCGTCGCGTCGATGTACGCGACCCATCGCCCGCCGCTCGCGGCGGCGGTGACGAGTGTGCGGAGCATCGAGGTGCGGCCGCTGCCGCTCGCGCCCGTGATCTCGGTGAGCCGCCCGCGCGGAATGCCGCGATCGACGAGAAGCGCGTCGAGCTCGGCTATACCCGTGGGGAGCGGCGCGCGATCGGGGCGAACGCTCTCCTGGATGGCGCCGAGTTGAAGCTTCAACTCCCGAACAGAAGCCGAAAGGTCAGGAGACGCGAGGACGCGCGCGGGGGCGGTCATGGTGTGCTCAGCGCTCGCTTACGAGGTCGTTCGCATCGGCGAACGGAAGCGCATCGTTCGCGAAGCCGAAGGTGCCGTGCTCCCTGATCTCGTTCGCCGCACGGACGAAGGCGCCGAGTGCGGCGCGGCTGAGCGATGATCCAACGCTGATGCGTTTGACGCCGAGCGCGGCGAGCTGGGAAACGGAGAAGGGCGCGCCCTTGATCCCCATGATGACGTTGACGGGCTTGCTCACGGATGAGCAGACCGCGCGGATGTGATCGGCCTTGACGATCCCCGGTGCGTAGAGGACATCGGCGCCCGCGGCCTCGAAAGCCTGGAGACGACGGATCGTGTCGTCGAGGTCCGGCTTGCCGTGCAGAAAGTTTTCGGCGCGCGCGACGAACATGAACGGGAAGGGAAGCGCGTGCGCGGCTTCGGCCGCGGCGGTGACGCGCTCGGCGGCGTGCGCGATGTCGTAGATCGGATTGCGCGAATCGCCGGTGGAGTCCTCGATCGATGCGCCGACGAGACCGACCAGCGCCGCGAGGCGGATGGTTTCCGCGGCGGACTCGGGCGCGTCGCCGTAGCCGTTCTCGAGGTCGGCGGCGACGGGGAGATCGGTGGCGTCGACGATCGCCTTGGCGTTGATGAGCGCGTCGTCGCGCGTGACGGAGCCATCGCCGTCGCGGCGGCCGAGGACGAAGGCGAGGCCGGCGCTGGTGGTGGTGAGCGCTTCGAAACCGAGTCGGGTGAGGATGCGCGCGGTGCCGGCGTCCCAGGGATTCGGGATGACGAATGCGCCGGCGCGTGCGTGCAGCGCCTGGAAGGTCTTCGCTTTGTCGGCTTGCGTTGGGCGCATGGTCACGTGGCGGTGGTTGAGAAGGCGAGGTCGAGCTGGACGGTGGCGGGTGCGGCTTCGAGCATCGAGGGATCGTCGTCGGCATCGTCGTGCATGCCGCGACTCTGGGAGTGAACGCCGTAGCGCTTGCAGAGCATGTCGAAGAATCGCGCGAGTCCCGCGCGATAGCGATCGCCTGCGTGATTGCCGCGCGAATAAGTGGCGCGATAGCGGCCGGCGAGGTGCGGAAACTCCTGCTCGATGAACGGGAGATAGCGCTTGCGTGCCTCGTGCTGCAAGCGGAGCGCGCACGCGCCGACGTAGGTCGCGCCGGCCTCGGACACGCGCTTGACGAGCGCTTCGAGATCCGACGGATTGTCGGTGATGCCGGGGAGGACGGGCATGCAGTTGATCCCCGCGTCGATTCCCGCTTCGCGGAGGCGGGCGAGCGCACGGACGCGCGCCTCGGGGGTTGGCGCGCGCGGCTCCAGCCGGCGGGCGAGCGCGCGGTCGAGCGTGATGAGGGAGAGATGCACCGTGAGCTCGGAGATGCGCGCGATGCGCGAGAGCACGTCGATGTCGCGCGTGATGAGCGCGCTCTTGGTGATGATCACGATGCGCAGCCCGGGATGCTCGGCGAGCACCTCGAGGATGCTCCGTGTCACCTTGAAGTGACGCTCGGCCGGCTGGTACGGATCGGTGGCAGTGCCGATGACGATCGACTCGCCTTTGAGAAGCGCGAGATGTTTGTCGCTGCCGAAGCGGAGGGTGCGCGCGAGGATGTCGGCGGCGTTGCGCTTGACGAAGATGTGGCGCTCGAAGGCGAGCCAGGGCGGGATGCGCTCGACTTGGGCGGCGGTGCTGTCGACGAGACGATCGGCGGCGGATGCGCGCTCCATGACGTAGCGATGCGCGTAGCGTGCGTAGCAGTACGCGCATCCGAAGGCGCAGCCGATGTAGGGGTTGATCGACCAGTAGGCCATCCCCGTCGCGCGGGTGTCGTTGAGGATGGTGCGTGCGTGGGTGGAGTAGTAGGTGATGTCGCTCTGGGCGCCGATGACGGGGAGCTGGCGGAGCGAGCGCTGGACGGCCTCGGGGAAGAGGGGGAGGGTGTGCGAGGCGGCGAGCGAAGGGGGCATCGAATCGGTTCCAACCGGAATGGAAAGGTGCGGGGAACTGAGGATACCGAAAGAAACCCGAAGAGGCAAGACGGCAGAATTGCCGGGGTTGTGGAGGGGATTTAGGTGGCTCAGGGAGGGGGGAAATGGCAGCGAAGCCGAGTACGATCTGCCGAGCTCGGCTGACGCTTATGCCTGCGAAAATTATCCAGTGTTGGCATCTTCTGTCGGCGACTCCTCATTCCCCAGCGCCAGCCGATATCCCTGCTTCGGCAGCGTGAGGATATGCCGCGGCCGGTGCGGATCGCGCTCGAGCTTCCGTCGCAGCTCGGCCAGATGCGTGTCGAGCGTTCGGCTCACGACGCCCGGATCGTAGCCCCACACCTCGCGCAGCAGCTCATCGCGCTCGACCACCGCGCTGTTCCGCGCGATGAGCGCCGCGAGCAGCGCATATTCCTTCGGCGTGAGCTGCACCACTGCGCCCGCGCGCGTCACCCTCCGATGATCGCGGTCCACCTCGACGTCGCCAAAGCGCACGGGCGGCAGCCGCACCACCGCGAAGCTGCCGCTGGCCGATCTGCGCAACAACGTCTCGACGCGCGCGAGGAGCTCGAGCAATCCGAACGGCTTCGTGACGTAGTCGTCCGCGCCAAGACGAAAGCCGCGCACCTTGTGCGCCTCCTCGGCCAGCGCCGTGAGGAGCAACACCGGCGTCACCGAGTCGCGCTCGCGAACAGTGCGCAGCACGTCGTAGCCGTTGCCGTCGGGGAGCATGAGGTCGAGGATGATGAGATCGGGCGGATCCGCCGCGATCGCGCGCGCGGATGCGGCAACGTCTCCCGCGACGGTCACTCGATAGCCATCGAATTCGAGATTCTGGCGCAGCCCCTCCGCGAAGCCGGGGTTGTCCTCGATCAGAAGAATGTGCGTCACGAGTCGTCCGCTGCTGGAAGGTCGAACACGATGCGCGCGCCGCCGCCGCTCGCCACTTCCGCGCGCACGCAGCCGCCTGCCTGCATCACGATATCACGCACGACCCACAGCCCGATACCCGCACCCTCCGCGTCAGCGACATCGCCCGCGCGGAAGTATTTGTCGAACACCTGCTCGCGCAGCATTGGCGCGATGCCAGGGCCCTCGTCTTCGACCGCGATGCGTACGAGCGCACCCGCGCGCACGGCCGAGACGAGCACGGTCTGCGTGGGCGGCCCGAACTTGAGCGCGTTGTCCAGCACATTGGTGAGCGTCTGCAGCAGCACCGACTCGGCGACGCGCACGCGCGGCGCGCCAGACACGCTGACGGCGATCTTCGCACGCGCATCGCTGAGCGCGCGGACACGCGTGATCGCGGTCTCGATCACCGAGGCTACCGGCGTTACCGGAGTAGTGGCAACGGGCGACGCGCGCTCCGGGCGCGTGAGCCCGACGACGTTGCTCACCGTCTCGATGAGGCGATGCGCCTCGTCGACGATGCGCTGCGCCGCGGCGCGCTTCGCATCGTCGCCGCGCACGCGGTCGAGGGCGAGCGTCTCCGAATACAGAAGAATCTGCGCGAGCGGCGTTCGCAGCTCGTGGGAGATCGTAATGACGAGCTCCGCCTGCCGCCGCACGGCGCGCCGATCGCGCACGAGCTGAAGCACGGCCATCGCCGCGAGCGCGATAGTGCCAAGGAGCATGAGGGCGAGGGCGAAGGATGGGACGCTGCTTCGTTCGATCACGACGCCCGAGAACGGCCGCGCGAAGAGTGGGTAGGCGGTGAGCTGGATACCCGCTACATCTTCGCGCGCGAGGACGCGTCGATCGGGCGCCGCGGATGCGACGAGTGTGTCGGCGCCGACCATGACCCCGAGCGAAATGACGGAGTCCGCGGCTCCGCGCGCGCGTGCGCGCGAGACCAGCGCGACGAGCGCGGGTGCGCAGGTGACGAGTCCGTACACCGCCACCGGCGCGTTGTACGGCGCGTACTTCACGCCATAGATCACCGCGCGATCGCGTGATAGCGCCGTCGCGAAGGTCCCGGCGGCGAGCGGCGCCGATCGCATCTCCGATGCGATCACGTCGCGCACCCACGCGACGGTGCTCGAGTCGGCACCGGGCGAGCCGAGCAACGCCTGATTGCGAAGGTCGAGGCGAAAGTAGGATGGCGGCGATCCTGCGGGATTCGGACAGCGCAAGTCGCTCGACGCATCGCGCGGTGCCGGCGGCGGCAGCTCCTCGTAGACCGAGCCCATGGTTCCGCCCACCTGCGCGCCGAGGTCGCTCGCGATCACCGTTCGAAGCGCGCTCGCTGCCGTGCCGGTTCGCTCGCGCGCGAGAAGCGCGACATAATCCTCCGTTACCCTTTCCGCCGTGCGCTGCTGGTAGCGCAGCTCGACCACGACTGCCCACGCGAGCGCAGCGCCGAGCACGAGCGCCAGCGCGATCGTGATCCGCGAGAGCGATGATGGCGGCTGTGGCGTGAGGAGCGGGAGCTGACGCATCGAGAGGATATAACGCGGATCGCACGCATGCGCCCGACCGGCGCTGTCAGGAAAGCCTTACCTTCTCCTGACGACGCCCTGAGCGCGCTGTGTAGAAGGCCGCACTATGCTCGGCGCATGAATCTCTTCGCGAAAAAATCGCTCGCCCAGCTCGACCAGGAGTCGGAGCGCAATCCGCTCCGTCGATCGCTCGGCCGCGTCCAGCTCATCGCGCTCGGCGTCGGGTCGATCATCGGCACCGGCATCTTCGTAATGACGGGCACCGCAGCGTCGCAGAACGCCGGCCCCGCGCTCGTCCTCTCGATGATCCTCACGACGATCGGCTGCGCATTCGCGGGGCTGTGCTATGCGGAGTTCGCATCCATGGTGCCGATCGCCGGAAGCGCGTACACGTATGCGTACGCGACGATCGGGGAGCTCATCGCATGGATCATCGGCTGGGACCTGATTCTCGAGTATGCGTTGAGCGTGTCGACCGTCGCCGTGGGGTGGAGTGGCTACTTCGTGAGCTTCACGCACGATGTCGGCATCAACCTTCCACTCGCGCTCACGATGCCGCTGGGGAAGGTCGTCACGGATCAGAGCGGAGCGACGGTGGTCGGCATCTTCAACCTGCCGGCCGTATGCATCGTGATCTTCGTGTCGGCGCTCCTGATCAGCGGGATCAGGCAATCGGCGAACGCGAACACGGTGCTCGTGTTCATCAAGGCAATCGTGCTCGTGGTGTTCGTCGTGGCGGGGGCGTCGTACGTGCAGCGCGCGAATCTCACGCCGTTCATTCCGCCGAATACGGGAGAGTTCGGACATTTCGGACCGAGTGGCATCCTGCGCGGCGCCGGCGTCATGTTCTTCGCATACATCGGCTTCGACGCGGTCACGACCGCGGCGCAGGAATCGAAGAATCCGCAGCGCGACATGCCATGGGGAATCCTCGGCTCACTCGCGATCTGTACGGTGCTCTACATCGCGGTGGCGATCGTGCTCACCGGAATCGTGCACTACTCCAAGCTCAACGTCGCCGATCCGCTCGCGGTGGGGATCGATGCGACGGGACTGCGCTGGCTGAGTCCCGTGATCAAGGTGAGCGCGCTGTTCGGCCTCTTCAGCACGATGCTCGTGCAGCTGCTCGGGCAGACGCGAATCTTTTTCTCGATGGCGCGCGACGGGCTGCTCCCGCGCGTGTTCGGAAGAGTGCACTCGCGCTATCAGACGCCGCACGTGAGCACGCTGGTGACGGGCACCGTGTGCGCATTCGTCGCGGGACTCACTCCAATCGAAGTGCTCGGTCAGCTGGTGAGCATTGGGACGCTACTCGCCTTCGTGCTGGTGTGCATCGGCATCGTGATTCTGCGGAAGACGGCGCCGAACAATCGACGCCCGTTCCGCACGCCGTGGGTGCCGCTCGTCCCGATCCTCGGCGCGGTGATCTGCCTCGCGCAAATGGTCGGCCTTCCCGGCGAGACGTGGGTACGGCTCGTGATCTGGCTGGCGCTGGGGCTCGCGATCTACTTCCTCTACGGACACTCGCACGCACAAGCAGCGAGGGTGGCCAGGAGAGATTAGAGCGCGCACCTCGGAACGACACTCACCTGTGTCGAACGATCAATGGTGCGTGAGCCCGCCGAGAATCTGCCCCAGCACTCCGCCAACCTGCGACGAGCCGCCGCTGTTGTTCTGCGCCGCGGACGCCGCCTGCTGGAGGATGCTGCCGAGCCCGCCCGACGAACTCGTCGACGACGGCTGCGACGCGGCGTGTTGGGCGAGCGCGGCCATCACGATCGGTGCGAGAATCGCGAGAAGGCTCTTCACCTTCGCTGCATCGAGCCCCGAGGCCGTCTGCACTCCGTTCTGGACCGTATCGGTGTGCTGCCCAAGGATGCTGCCGAGAATGCCACCGATGCCGCCCCCGCTGTTCGATGCACCACCCAACATGCCCGCGAGTCCGCCGAGCCCTCCGAGGCTGCCCAGGATTCCCCCCGCGCTATGCTGGTCGACGGCGCTCTGGATCGCCGCCGCGCCGCCGGGCTGCTGCGCGGTGTGCGCCATGCCGCCGACGATCATTGGGAGCGCCGCGGCGATCGCGTTGCTCGTCGTCGCGGGATCAGTGCCGAGGTGCTGGCTGATCTGCTGAATCTGTTCGGGGCCGAGGTGCTGCTGCACGATGTCGAGTAGAGACATGAATCGCCTGCGTCAGGGAAATCGTTTGCGTTCGCGAAGTAACGTATGGAGGTCGCTAGCTGTTCTTCAATCTCGACACGTGTCCTGCGACGAGCTTCCACCGGCCGCCGATCCTGACGACGGTGTCGGTGAACTGGACGACGACATCGACCTTCGAGCCATCCTTCGCCGTGCCTTGCACGATCGTCTTGCCGCGCACGATTGCGGTGGCGGTGCCGTACATGGACACCCGCATGTCCTCGTTGCGGAAGGCGGTGAATCTTACGGCCTGGTTGCGTGCATCGCGAAGATCATCGGACTTTTTCGTGAGCGAGCCGTTGCTCTCCGTGAGCACGTAGCCGTCGGCGACGAGTGAGTCGATCGCCGCGGCATCGTTACGTTCGTAGGCGGTACAGACGGCGCGCTCGTACTTCAGCACGTCGCTCGCGGCGTCTCGGCTCGCTGCCTGCAGCCGCGCGGAGCACAGCACGCTCGCGAGCGAGACCACGACCACGAGCACTGGAGAGACGCGCGCGCTCATTGCGCCCTCGCGCCAGTCACTTTGCAGCACTTCCCGCCGCAGTATGCCCAGATCGACTCGTCGTCATCCTCCCAGTTGAATCGAGCGCCGATCACTGGCTCGACCTTGTCTTCCATCGCGATCGAGATGTTCATCGGCTGCTGGTCGACCTTTCCGTCGACGAGCCGCACGAGCGCTGCCTCCCACTTCGATGCCGACTCCTCGCGAACGTAGATCCAGCTCGTCCCTCCGCGCAAGGCGAGCTTCGGATACGCAACGGCCCCCGCCCGGAAGGTGTCCGGGAGGACGACTATCGCGACGGGGAGCCATCCCTTACGAAAGCTTCCCTCGCTCTTGTACTCGCTTCCCTTCACGAGCGTGATCTGCGCGACGATGCCCGACGACTGAAAATTCTTCCGGTCGCCGAGTATCGAGAGCATGCGCTTGTCGGTCGCGCCGTGCCGCTCGCTTGCCTTGAGCAACGCGAGCATCTCGCGCGCGTCGCCCCGGAACGGCACCGTCGACGAATGCTTGTCATCCGCCGGAATCGGCCGAATGCGCTCCCCCTCCGCCGCGATCTCCCGCTCGTTCGCATCCCAGCGCGCGGCGGTCGCCTGATCGACGTGAATCCGTGCATGCGTGTAGAGGAGCTCGTCGTGAGCCGGACCCGCGTGCGCGCACCCCCACGCGCTTGCGCCGAGCGTCAGCATCAGCGCGGAACGCTGCGCGAGACCGCGCGCGCGAGTCGCGTTCGGCAGTCTCATTTCTTCTCCTTGTCGAGAGTATTCCGCACGCGCGACTCGATGCATCAGTGTGCTCCGCTCGAGGCTCGCGATCGCATCCGTGCCACCACATCCTGAAGCGGTGCATCCGCGCCGGACCACAGCTCGGACACCGCCGTCGCCCAGTGCTCCGCGGTTCTCGCATCTTTGGCGCTCGCGGCCAGATCGCTTCGGAGCGCCATCGCCCGCACCAGAAATGCGGCGTCCTGCACGTAGTCCAGTACATACGGCCCGAGCGCGGGGAGCGCTGTGAGCGACGCATCCAGCTGGCGTGTTGCGGCAGCCGTGTCGCCCACTTGCAGCAGTAGCCACGCTTCCTGGTAGGTCAGATAGATGGATAACTCGCCCGGCCGATCGAGCGCGCGAAGGTGTCCGACCGCGCGAAGCAGCTTGTGCACCGATGCGGAGTCGTGTTTCGCAGCTGCCCGCTGAATGTCGAGGAGGTAGTCACCGTTGCCGCCCGCGCGCTGGAGTGAAAGCGCGGGCACGATCGGATACGCGAGCGTGAGCGGAATATTCAGCACTGCCTCGCGCACGGCTTCGCGGTTGCCGATCGCGACGTAGCTGACGACCGCTCGCTCGACGCGCTGCTTCGCGGCCTCGATGCTGTCGGCGGAGGTGCCGAGCGACACGTAGCCGAGCATCGTGAGTGCGGACTCCGCAACGGGAACCGGAGGCTGTATGATGTGGTTGGCCGGCGACAGGAATCGAGCGGATGGCGCTTCCACACGCTGCAGCTCGACGGTTCTGCTCACACGCCCCGTGAGCGCGGCGAGCGCCTTCAGCACGTCGCCCTCGGCCGGCGTTGCCGCGGTTGCGGCGCCGAGAATGGAGTCCGCGAGTGTGCGTGCTCCGGCAAAGTCACCGGTCATCACGAGAAGTCGAGTGCGCATCACGCCGAGCCGAAGGACATCTGCTCGATCGGTCGCGAGCGATCGCGCGCGGTCGAGTGCAGCGAGCGCGGAGCTGTTGGCGGCTCCCGATCCGGTGAGGCGTCCTTCGATCTCCAGCGAGTGCGCCAACGCCTCGAATGCCGCAGCGCTCCGCGGAAATTCCTGCGTCCATTCCGAGGCGAGGCGTTCGAGCAGCGCGCGATTGCGCGCGATCGCGGCGGCCGTCGAACGCGGGCGCGGCGCGGTGCCGACGGTGATTTGTGCGAAGGGATACGGCACGAAGGCGAGTGTATCGTTCGCGAGGGAGGGGAAGGCCGCCCATACCGCGCTGTCGCCATCGACCGCGCCGCTCCGCAGCTGGTTGCTCTGCGTGAAGAGCCTGACGGAGAGACGCTCGAAGCCGATGCCGGCGAACGCGAGGTGTGACGAGGGGACGAGCGCCAGCGCCTTCGTGTACGCCTTGATCGCGCTCTCGTAGCCACTTCGGAATTTGTAGCCCGACGGACTCGATGCGGACTTCACCACCACCGTATCGCGCGCGCGACAATCGCCCAACCCATACCACACGGTGAAGTTGAGCGAGTCGCGCGTCGATCGCAGATGCTCGTACTTTTTGCAGGCGTCGGAGAATCGTCCCTCGCTCATATCGAGCAGCGCGGTCGCAAGCGTGCTGTCGCGCATGGATAGCCGTGCCGCCATCGCGACCGCGCGCTGCGCCGCCGGCTGCCACTCCGCGGGATCCGCAACGCCGCGCCACGACATCACCTGCGCGAGCCAATAGTTCGCGTGCGGATAATCCGGATCCAGATCGATCGCCTCGCGGAACAGAGTCTCGGCGCTGTCGAGCTTCCACGCGGCAAGCGCCTCGTGCGCGCGAAAGTACGTCGTCAACGCAGGGATCGAGCGCGAGCCGCGCACACCTTCGGCGCTCGCTGGGAGCGTCGCCCGCCCCGACGCCGCGACGGGGACGAGCAGCGTGTCGGCCAGCTCGTCGAAGCGGCGCTCGGCATCGCCAAGGTCGGAGCGCAGAGTCACGGTGTACTGCTTCACCGGTTTCTCGGTGCGCACATCATAGATGAGACCGCGCACGGCTATATCTCCGCGCGCCTGCCACACCTCGCCCCACGCCATCCGTCCCGCGCGCAGCGAGCGCGCCGTGCGCAGCGCATCCTTGAGCGACAGCGGCGCCGCGTTCACACGCGCGCGCGCGTCGTGGGCGCGCATGTCGTCGACCAGTGTGATGCCGTTCCACCGTCCGAAGGCCTCGTAGAGCAGCTGCTGGCAGTTGTCGCCGTCGAGCAGCTGCGGAGCCGCGTTCGCGCGATGTACGAAGGGGAGCACGACGTACAGATCGGGGTCGAGCGGCGCGGGCTTGAACGCGAAGAACAGCGCGGCGAGCGCGGCGAGCGCGCCGAGCCCGACGACGGCGGCGGTCCAGCGCCAGAGCAGCGCGATCTTTCGACCTCCACTCGCGCCCGACGATGCGCGCTCGGCCCTGCCGAGCGCGGAGGCGAACGCCGTCATGTTCTGAAAGCGATTTGCAGGCACCGGCGCAAGCGCCTTGAGCACCGCCGCATCGACGGCCGGCGGAACCTCCGGACGCTTCTGGCGAATCGAGGCGGCTGGCTCGCCGAAACGCTGTGCGAGAATCGCGAGCGCCGTCGGTCCGCTGAACGGCACCTTCCCGCTCAGCATCTCGTAGACGACGCAGCCCAGACTATAGAGATCGCTGCGCCCGTCGATCGGATCCGCGGAGCCCTGCTCGGGGCTCATGTACGAGATCGTACCGATCGCGAAGCCAGCGTCGGTGACGCGGCGGGCGCCCGCGCGACTCACCGCGTGCGCGATGCCGAAGTCGCCGACGAGTGCGTGGCCTTCGGAGAGGAGGATGTTCTCCGGCTTGATGTCGCGGTGAATGATGTCGCGCGCGTGCGCATACGCGAGCGCGTCCGCGACCTCGCGTGCGAGGCGGATCGCCTCATCCACCGGAAGCCGGCCTTCGCGATTGATGCGGCCGCGCAACGTCTCGCCCGCGATGTACGGCATCACGTAGAAGAGCGCGCCCTGCCACTCGCCCGAATCGTAGAGTGGAAGGATGTGGGGATGTTGGAGACGCGCGAGCAGCGCGATCTCGCGGCGAAAGCGCTCGGTCGCCTGGCGGTCCGCTACTTCTGCGTGGATGAACTTGAGCGCGACCTCGCGATCGTGCCGAATATCGCGCGCGAGGTACACGGTCGCCATTCCGCCGCGGCCTATCTCACGCTGGATCTGGTAGCGTCCGGCAATGACCGCTCCGCTCTCGCGCGACGAGTTGAGCAGGTCTGCCGACTCCGCGTCGTCGGACAAGTGAGCCGGCCTTGCGAAAGACGGATGAAGTGACTCGCTATCTTAGGCCCGGCGAAGGGGCGCGGCAAGCGTTTCCGGCAGATTCGAACGTATGCAATGCGCGTGTGACGGGGCCGCGCGGCTCGCGTATCATTCTCTAATGCGGATGATGCGGACTTTACCTGCGCTGGCGGTCGGCTTCGTCGCCTTCGCGGGGGTGCTCCGAATCACTTCCGGGTTCGGCCCCGGGCTCGATCCCGACAGCATGTCGTATCTCCACGCGGCAACGACGCTTGCGCATGGCGCCGGCCTACGCGATGTGCAGCGTGACTGGGCGAGCGCCGACAGCACGATGCCTTTAGCGCACTGGCCGCCGGGGTATCCGGTTGTGATCGCCGGCGCGGAGCTCGTTGGCGGCGGCGCAATCCAGAGCGCGAGGATCATCCAGGCGATCGCGGCGCTCGTGACGATCGCGATCGTCGTTTGGCTCGTCGCCAGCGCTGCGGGAATGGGCGCGGGACTCGTCGCCGGGCTGCTCGTGATGGTGACGCCCGCAGTGGTGCAGGTGCACGAGAACGTATTGAGCGAGCCACTCTTCATCGCGCTCATGGCGCTCACGCTCGCGGCGATGGTTCGCGCGCCGAACAGGCCGATCGTGTCCGGTACGCTCGCGGCCATCGCGAGCATCGTTCGCTACGCCGGCGTGTCGCTCATCGCCGGCGTCGTGCTCTGGCAGCTCGCGCGTGCCGGCACTCTGCGACAGCGCATTTCGCGCGCGGTCGTGGCCGCGCTCCCGGCGATCGTGCTCCAGGGCGCGTGGGTGCTGCGCACGATGCAGCGCGCGGGGCCGAGCGCGATTCGACGGATCAGTTTGTACGGCGAGATCACGTCGACGCTGCGTGAGGGGTGGCGTACGACGTCGGCGTGGCTCGTGCCGGGAATGGGAGAGCTGTGGGGGATCTTCGTGGCGGCGGGAGTCGCGGTGCTCGTCGTGATCGCGCTCTGGGAATCGCGGCCGCTGCGCGCACGGCAGAATCCCGCCATTGCCGCTGCGCTCCTCGCGGGCTGCTACCTCGGCCTCGTGCTCGCATCGCGACTCTTCGCAGATCCGGGAATCCCGCTCGACGACAGACTGATGGCGCCGCTGCTGCTGTTGCTCGAGGTGGCGATGGTGCTGATCATCGCGCCGGCGTGGACCCGCTGGCCCGCGGTTGCGAAGAGCGGCGTTGGCCTACTCGTGCTACTCTGGTGGGGCGCGGCGATTCGCGTGAGCGCCGCGAGCGTGGACTACGCCAGGCAGACGGGGAATGATTTCGCGGAGGACTGCTGGCGCAACTCTCCGCTAACTGCCTGGGTGCGCGTGAATTCCGCCGGACGTCCACTCTACACCAACGTCCCCGAGGCGCTCTACTTCCGCTCGGCGCGGCTCTCCCACGAGTTTCCGGACGAGACGGATGCGGTCACGATTCGCGCCTTCACGGACACGCTCGCGCGCCGCGGTGCGCTTCTCATCGATTTCGACGAGACGTGTGGTACCGTGAACAAATCCGATTCGGTGTTGACGCATTTGCCCCTGCGCGTCGTGGCGTCGATGCCAACGGGACGTGTTTTGGAGAGCATTCCAGATTCCGGACGGCTCGCGGGGGCGGTTCCGCGATAGCGATCTCGGCCGACACCTTCCGGCGCCGCTCGACGTATGAGAGCTTAGGCACGAGCAACGGCTCCGTTCATCAATCCTGATCCAACGCAGGTATTTTACGCATGTTCATTCCCGTCGAAGCGTTCGTCATCCCCATTGTGTTCGGAATTCCGGGCGCGGTGATCAGCATGAAGATGTGGTTCAACCATAAGGAGAAGATGGCTGGACTCGGCGGACCAAAGACGGGTACAGCGCTACTCGATGCGCGCCTCGCGCGAGTGGAACAGGCGGTGGAGTCGATCGCCATCGAGATAGAGCGCGTGAGCGAGGGGCAGCGCTTCGTGACGAAGCTCTTGATCGACCGCGCGCCGCCGGCGCCGGGGCAGCTACCGCCGGGGCAGCAGGCGAAGTAGGCGCCCGACTCGATCCCTCGATGGCGATTTGCGCGACGAGCTGTCGATGTGGCTCTCGCTCGAGGTCACCGCGGAACACAAGCGTCGACAATTGGACGCGCGACAAAATGAACGCTCGGCCTAGTCCGGCGCGAGGCTCATCCCCACACGCAGGTGCCCGCTGCCGTCGGGGACCGTAAAGAAGTGCGCGTAGCGGTCCTTGAAGTGGATGCGGACGACGTGCAGCGCGGCCATGCCGCCGTAGATCAGCGAGATTTGTGTCTTCGACAGCGATGACGTTCTCGCCATGAAGCTCACGTCGCTGACGCTGGCGGAGCGGCCGATCGAGATATAGAAGAGCACCGTGCCGATGCCGCCGGCGAGGAGGCCGCGTTCGAAGGGGCCGGCGATGCTGCCGCGTGCATGCGGCCAGTCGAGCAACGCCTCATCGAGGACCGTCTGCACGTTGAGCCCGGCGCTCGAGAAGATGAACTGCTTGTGCGGTTCGATGCGCGAGTCGATGCCGGAGTAGACCGTTGGTCGCCACCTGTTGAAGCCGAACGAGGGGTGTCCGCCTACCGCATACGAGGCTAGCACATGTCCGCTCTCGTGCGCGAAAATGCTCGCGACGAATCCGAGTGCGAATCGCAGCTTGTAGTGCGGCTGCGGAACGGGAGCGATCGACGGATGGGTGCTATCGGCAGCGCTCGCCTGCGCGCTGATTTTCGGAGAGGCAACGCCGAGCATGACCAGCGTTCCCGCTGTGCAGGCGATACGCGAGATCGACCGAGTGAGCATCGGCGAGAGATAACCACCCGCGACATCGCATGTAACCCATTCCCTCTGGTTGCGCGCGCGACCTTCGGAACATTGTTTATGTGAGCGCACTCAACGGGGGAGCCGCATGTCACGAGCACTCGTTCTACAGGCCCTGGAAGAACGCCGAGTCCTGCGGCTCGTTTACGAGACCGGCGGAACGCGTATGATCCAGCCCCACGCGATCGTCAGGAAAACGGACGGAAGCGAACAGCTCGAGGCATTTCAGGTCCAGGGCCATGCCGAGGGCGGGGTCGAACATGGCTGGAAAAACTTCGACCTGTCGCGATTGCAACAGGTCGAGTTGGGTGAAGAGCGGTTCGAGCCGAGGCGGGATTTCAAGCGCGTGAGCAACGCCTTCGGTGTCGTGATTGCGGGCGTTCGCGCCATGGATCAGCGCGAGCCGTAGCCTCAGTTCAGAAGCGAGACCGCCGCGGTTTTCACGTACTTCGTGAGATTCACCGAGCCGTTTACCGTCTCCAGATGCACGCGCCGCGCGCCGTCGTCGAGCTTGAAGCGCATGTGGT
>JBDTXL010000129.1:0-4029 GCA_040006195.1 Gemmatimonadota bacterium
TCGAGATCGGGCGACGGATTGCCCACTGCGAAGAAGATGTTGTGCGACGCGGGATCGTACGCCGGCGTCATCCAGACCGAGCCGCCGCCGCGCTTCCACGCATCACCGTACTGCGCCATGGCCGCTTTTTCCGCGGGGATGTTCCGCTTGAGGTCTTCGCCCTCGCCCGTCTTCTCGGCGAAGTTGCCTTCCCATCCCTTGTCCGGCAGCGTGTAGAACGTCCACATCGGCTTGCCATCATCCTTGTTATACGCGCGAACGAATCCGCGAATGCCATACTCGGCGCCCGAGCTGCCGACGATGACGGAGTTGTCCACGATCAGCGGCGTGATCGTGAGGCTGTAGCCCGCCTCTGGATCTGCGACTTCGACGTCCCATTTCACTGCGCCCGTCTTCGCATCCAGCGCAACGAGTCGCGCATCGAGCGTGCCCATGTACACCGTGCCGCCCGAGATCGCGACGCCGCGATTGTTCGGACCGCAGCAATAGATCGGAGCAGTGATGCTCGGCTTGTGCTCGTAGCGCCAGATCTGCTGTCCCGTACGCGCATTGACCGCCATCGCCGTGTTATACGGAGTCGTGAGGTACATGACGCCGTCCACGACCGCGGGGCTCGTCTCGAACGATCCGAGACGCGAGATGCCGGTCTGGAACATCCACGACAGCTTCAGCGAACCGACGTTCGCGCTCGTGACCTGCGCGAGAGGCGAATAGCGCTGGTTGGTGTAGTCACGACCATAGATCGCCCAGTTCTTTCCATCGGACCGTGCGTTCTTGAGCATGTCATCCGTGACGTTCGTGAAGGTCGGCTCGCGCATTGCGGCCTTCTTCGTATTCGTTTCCACCTGCTCCTGTGCGCGCAACGTGGTCGCGAGCACCAGCCCGGCAACGACGAACGCCACAGTACGAGTCATACGCATTCAAAAACCTCCGGAAGACACGTGGGGGGAATTGCTCCCTTCCTGCAATGAGCCAACATGGACGCTGCTACGCACTTCTTTGGTTGCCGGCGAACTGCCGGGGCGCACCGATCGAGTCCCTGAATTCGGGAGGCGAGGTGTGGCCGGATAGTGGGAAGGGGATGCTGCGGGCAGGATGGCGATGACCTTTTCCGTCGCACGCGAGCGCTCGGTGGCGCAGCTCGCGGGCGATCATCAGTCTCTTTCGATTGATCTCGCCGACCGAGCAGCAGGATTCGGCAGAGTATTCAGGAACAGCTACGACGTGGGGCATGGTAGCGACCCGCGTTGAGAACGACATACGATGGTGGAGCCCGCCGACTCGCTCGAGCCCTTTCGTTTCAAACGTTAACGTAATGTGACACTTCGCGGCTCCAATGTGACCATTCCATTGGCTTTAGCGCAAGAGGGAACCTGTGACATTGGCCATGGAGGCATCTGTACGATCTGCTGAAATGGCGTTCGCCCGACGATTAGCGGACACCGCTTAAGAGCGCGTACGGGGCCTTGATCGATTCCGCCAGAACGTACCGAAGCTGCTGTCCAGCTCGTGTGGATATCGGGCTCGTCCGAGTCGGCGAAATCATCGGAATCATGTGGAGTCGGCGGGCGAGAATGGACAGCCTCAGCATGTGAAAGGGATCGCTCACTAAAATCACCGCTGGAGACTGCTTTTTACCGAGAAAACGGCGCACCGCTACCATAGACTGGCTGGTCGTGAGCCCTTCCGTATCCATGGAAATAGAGTCGGCTGGAACCCCGCGCTGAACCAGGTAGCGCATTCCAACTGCGGCCTCGCTGGTGGTATCCCCGACCCCGCGCCCGCCGGTGACGATCATCTGCGGCGCCAGCCCTCGTGCCCACAGCTCCGCCGCGTGGTCGAGCCGGGCCTTCAGCACCGGCGAGGGACGCCCTTCGTACTGGGCGGCGCCGAGGACGACGATGGCATCGGCGTGGGCCGCGTCGTCGCGACGCCCGGAATCTACGATCGCGACGATGAACGACAGCCAGATCGCTAGCGCGGCCACGAGGAGCGCCGCGACGATACGCGCGAACGGCGAGCGGCGCGCGCTCACAGCAGCTGCCGGGACGTAGCCTGCTACTCGGTGAGGCTCAGCAACGAGAGCCAGAACACATCAAACGCCGCCCGCGCGTTCTTCTCGCGATCGATGCCGATCGCGATCGCCAAGCCATCGATGAAGGCCACGACGACGTCCGCGAGGAGCGGCGCAGGGATCCGTGCACGCAACCCGAGCAGCGAGAACAGATGCTCGATCGATGCCGCCGACGCGTCGCGCCTGGCAATTGCGGAGTCGCGGATCGCGCTCTGCACGAGCGGCCCGCGCCACTCCGCAAGCTCGAGCAACACGCGGATCTGTCCGCGCTCGAGCTCCGACTCGAGCCACTTCCACAGATCGTCGATCGCATGACGCGGAATCGATTCGGCGAGTGCAGCGCGCTCGCGGCCAACGAGATGCCGCGTCATCCACTCGACCATCCGCGCGAGCAGCGTCTCCTTATCATGGAAGTGATAGTGGATCAGCCCCTTGCTCACTCCCGCTTCCTCGGAAACCTCGTGCATCGTCAGCGCGGCCGCGCCAGACGTCACGATTCGACGAATCGCGGCGCGCAGGATGCGCTCCGCGGCATCGGCTCGCGGACGCGGAACCGCTGCGGCTCGCTCCGTCACTTCTCTTTGCGAGAAGTCGGCGATGCGCGCTGAAAGACGACCGTCATCCGCGCCCCATCCTGCGAAAGAAGCGCGGGCTCCCATCCGCCGCGACTGCGCTCGTTCAGCAGATCTGTGAGCGCGTCCTCGTCGTCGTGCGCACGGCGGGACAGCTTCAGCACGACCGCCTGGTATTCTTTCATGATTGCGAAGTTAGTACCTTCAGCCGCATGCTGACCACCCCCGTGCTCGCCAACCTGTCGGTGACCGGACACCCTCTGGTCCAGCACAAGCTCTCGATCCTTCGCGACCGCGCTACGCCGACGAAGATCTTCAAGGAGCTTGTCGAGGAGATCGCGATGCTGATGGCGTACGAAGCCACCGCCGATCTGCCGCTCGAGCCGGTTTCCATAGAAACGCCGCTCGAGCGGATCACGGCGCAGCGCGTCAGCGGCAAGAAGCTCACGCTCGTCCCGATCCTTCGTGCCGGACTCGGCATGGTCGACGGCGTGCTTCGACTCGTCCCGTCCGCGCGAGTCGGGCACATTGGGCTCTACCGCGATCATCAAACGCTGGAGCCCGTCGACTACTACTTCCGCGTACCGGCCGACGCGGCCGAGCGCCAGTTCTTCGTGCTCGATCCAATGCTCGCAACGGGAGGAAGCGCGGTAGCGGCGGTAGACTCGCTCAAGCGCGCGGGAGCGACGCGGATTCGATTTCTCTGTCTGGTCGCCGCGCCGGCAGGAGTGCAGCGGATGCTCGCCGCCCATCCCGACGTGCGCATCTACGCTGCATCACTCGATCGCGAGCTCAATGCCCAGGGGTACATCCTCCCCGGACTCGGCGACGCAGGCGATCGGATTTTCGGAACTCGTCCCGACGCGTAGCTGAATCAGCCGAACCACTCGCGAGGACAATTGCGCTGCTGGTTCGCCGCCGCGATGAGCCATTCCTGGGCAGTGGGATCGAGCACCTCGTCGGAGACGCGATCGAACCACTCCGCCGCGATGTCGACGTCGCCGATGCGGCGCCAAAGCTCGCCAACGAGATAGGTGAGCACCGCGCGCTCATCGCGCTCCACTCCATCGTACGCTTCGAGCGAGCGCTCGAACATCCACGCCGACTGGCGACGGAAATATCGCTCGGCCTCGACATCTCCTTCATCGACACAGCACCACGCCGCCCGAAGCAGAAGGTCGGCGACGCGACGAGGCTCCGCTCCCTGCCAGAGCGCGACCTTCGCCGCAAACTCGTACTTCTCCGAGCCGCTGAGTGCACCTTCGCTCAGACGCGGCGCGAGCTCATCCCACACGTGTTCCTTCAACATCGGGCTCACATAGGCCTCGTCGCCGAAATCTCTTTCACTTCCGGCGTAGCCACACCGCGAGCAGAGATGTATTA
>JBDTXL010000130.1:0-3310 GCA_040006195.1 Gemmatimonadota bacterium
TCGCATCGTCGGTGACGGAGTATTGCGTCTTCGCCATGCACACCGGAGTTTCGCCCAGCCCGATCGACTCGAGATACTCGATCGCGCGGTCAGCTTTTGGAGTGTAATCAGCGCCATCGCCGCCGTATACCTTGCGAACGATCGTATCGATTTTCGCCTTGATGGGCTGCTTCACATCGTAGAGCGGCTTGAACGCAGACGTGTCGTTGTCGAGCGCGTCGAGCAGTTCGCGCGCGAGCTCTTCACCGCCCTCGCCGCCCTTCTCCCACACCTCGTTGAGCGCCACACGCACCTTGTGCTTGCGCGCGAAGTCCGCGACCATCGCGAGCTCGGCGTCGCTGTCGGTGATGAAGCGGTTGATCGCAACGATCACCGGTACGCCGAACTGCGCGACGTTCTCGATGTGCAGCGCGAGATTCGGAAGTCCCTTCTCGAGCGCGCCGAGATCCTCGGCCGCGAGATTCTTCTTGTTCGCGCCGCCGTTGAGCTTGAGCGCGCGCACCGTCGCGACGAGCACCGCGACTTCCGGATTGAGCTCGGCGGACCGGCACTTGATGTCGAAGAACTTCTCGGCGCCGAGATCAGACCCAAAGCCCGCCTCGGTGAGAACGATGTCGGCGAGGGCGAGACCGGTCTTCGTTGCGATGACGGAGTTGCAGCCGTGCGCGATGTTGCCGAACGGGCCCGCATGCACGATCGCGGGGCCGCCCTCCAGCGTCTGCACGAGGTTGGGACGAATCGCATCCTTGAGCAGGAGGCTCATCGCGCCGACAGCCTTGAGATCGCCCGCCCGAATCGGCACGCGCTTGGCGCCCGCCGTCGACCCGACGACGATGTTCGCGAGACGCGCCTCGAGATCTTCTCGGCTCGAGGCGAGTGCGAGGATCGCCATCACCTCGCTCGCGGGGATGATCACCCACTTCTCCTCGCGTACGACGCCGTTGGCGACGCCGCCGAGACCAATCACGGCGTCGCGGAGCGCGCGATCGTTCATGTCGATCGTGCGCGGCCACGTAATACGGCGTGGATCGGCATCGAGCGTGTTGCCCTGCGTCAAATGATTGTCGAGCATCGCCGAAAGCAGATTGTGCGCGGAGGCGATCGCGTGGAAGTCGCCGGTGAAATGGAGGTTGATGTCCTCCATCGGCACGACTTGCGCGTATCCGCCGCCAGCCGCGCCGCCCTTCACACCAAACACCGGACCCATGCTCGGTTCGCGCATGCAGAGCACGGCGTTCTTGCCGAGTCGGCGCATCGCCTGCGTGAGGCCGACGAGCGTGGTGCTCTTGCCCTCGCCGGCGGCGGTCGGATTCACGCCGGTGACGAGCACGAGACGACCCCTGGCGGGTCGCTGCGACACATCGAGATCGATCTTCGCCTTGTACTTGCCGTAGAGATCGAGTTCGTCCGCCTTCAATCCGAGATCCGCGGCAACGTCCACGATCGGGCGAAGCTTCGCGTGCTGAGCGATCTCGATATCTGACGGGACAGTGGCCACAGTCGCCTCCATGGCGGGACGGAAGATTTCAGCGCTGATGATAGCTCCCGCAAGGTAACTGAGCCAGGCGGGCTACGGGTGCGTTGTGAAGCCGAAGAGACGCTCTGTATTCTCGAGGCAGCGCTCCGCGAGGAGCTCGGGCGCGACGTCGCGCACCTCGGCCAGGCGCTCAATGGTGCGGACGACGAGCGCGGGCTCGTTGCGCTTGCCGCGCTGCGGCACGGGCGCGAGATACGGCGCGTCGCTCTCGACGAGCACGCGGTCGTCGGGGATCGCCCGGAGCAGTGCAAGATCCGTCCAGCTCTTGAAGGTGATGATCCCGCTGAACGAGACGTACCAGCCGTAGCCGAGCGCGCGCTCGGCGAGGCCAAGCGATCCCGTGTAGCAGTGGAGGACACCGACCACGCCGTCGCGCGCCGCGCGGTCGATCATGATCGCGGTGTCGGATTCCGCTTCGCGCGTGTGGACGATGACCGGAAGGTCGCGTTCGGCAGCGAGGAGGAGTTGCGCCTCGAAGGCCTCGTGCTGGCGCGCGCGCGGCGCGTTGTCGTAGTGGAAGTCCAGCCCGCACTCACCGATCCCGACCGCGCCGGCGTCGAGCAACGCTGCGAGCGCGGCGATGTCGGCATCCGCGTCGAAGGTACCGGCTTCCTGCGGGTGGATCCCCGCCGTCCAGCGAAGGAGCGGGTAGGCGGAGGCGAGGTCGCGGGCGCGCGCGGCGTCCGCGAGCGATGCGCCGATGCAGACGACGGCGGCCGCACCCGCGGCCGCCGCCCGTTCGATCACCGCCCCGCGATCTCCGTCGAAGACCGCATCGGCGAGATGCGAATGACTGTCGATGTAGCGCATTGCGAGGCGACTTGCGCCGACCGCGTGACTACCGGCTCATCGCGACGGGGCCGCCCCGCGTCGCCTTCACGCGCGGAGACGCGCTATCGGTGGCGCGGCGCGGCCACTTCGTCTCGATCCAGAGCAGGAGCGGCGGGGCCACGTAGATCGAGCTGAACGTTCCAGTCACGACACCGAAGAGCATGACGAGCGCGAACGGGCGCAGCACCTCGCCGCCCAGCAGGGCGAGCGCGAGCAGCGTCGCGAAGACGGTGGCGTGCGTGAGGACAGAGCGCGGCAGCGTCTCGTTCACGGAGCGGTTCAGCGTGTCGTAGAGGGACACCTTCTGCCGCCGACGAAGATTCTCGCGCACGCGATCGAAGATGATGATCGTGTCGTTGAGCGAGTAGCCGATCATCGTCAGGATGCCGCCGACGACGATCAGCGAGATCTCGAGGTTCGCGTACTTGATGAACGCGAGCGTCGCGAGAATGTCGTGTGCCGTGGCGACCACGGCGGCGACGCCGAAGCGCCATTCGAAGCGCCACGCGAGATAGATCAGCGTCGCGAGGAACGAGAGCAGAATCGCGTAGATCGCCTTCTGCTTCAGCTCACCTCCGACCTTGGGCCCGACCGCCTCTGTGCGCTGCACGGTGAAGGCTGATGTACCGAAGCGCTTGGTGAGCGCCGCCTGAATCCCGGTGGCGATCGACTCCGCCCCGCGCGACTGCTGCGCGACCACGCGCGGATCCTGCGCGCGAATGAGGTAGTCGAGATCGCTGCCGAACTGCGTGATCTCGGCGCCCTTGATCCCCGCCTCGTCGAGCGTCGAGCGAACGTCGGCGATGTTCGGCGCCTGCGCAAAGCGTACCTGCATGAGCGTGCCGCCCGTGAACTCGATGCTGTATTTGTATCCGCTCACAGCGATCCAGGCGAGGCCCGGAAGGATGAAGAGCAGCGTGACGATCGTCGTGATCTTCCACA
>JBDTXL010000131.1:0-4191 GCA_040006195.1 Gemmatimonadota bacterium
TCATCCTTCATGTCGATCACGAACGCGTTGATCTCAGTCGAGTCCGCGATCGCTATCAGCTCGTGCATGCGCTTCTGGCTCTGCGATGCCCACCGGTTCACGTACAGCGCACGAACGATCTGTGAGTCGTCCGCGAACGATTTGGCGAGCGTGTCGGCTTTCGTCGATGTCCGTCTGGTGGTCGTGTCGGCAACCGCGCCGGCCGCGGTGCGCGTGGTGTGCGTCGACTCCTGGCCGACGGTCGTACGTTTTCCTTCACCGGCGCCGCATGCCGCGAGCGTCAGGAAAAGGAGGGGAATGCTGCGCATTTCGTGGAGTGTGCTCTGCTGAGGGATGGAGCCGCGACGGTGCGACGCGGCGACGGTAAACTACGACGAAGCTCCCGCTTCCGTCACACGCTATATTCCGCACCGCATGTACCGCCTCGACGTCCCTATCGCCCTGCTCCTTTTCGCCGCCACTGGCGGGTGCCGCCAGGAGCGAAAAACGCCTCCCGCGGGCGAGTTCCTCGTCCTCGCCGGCGACTCGACCTTCTGGGTGCACACAGGCGCCGAGGGGATCCGCTCGCGCGGGTCGCCGCTGCATTTGGCGCGGTACCGGGGCCGCTACTACGAGGTCTATATCACCGACGATGACCGCTCCTACACGGACGCACTCATCGTGGGTCAGCAGATGTACCGCCGCGACCTCCTGAGCGACGACTCGGCGCTCGTTTTCGAGGACACCACGATCAGCCACATCGCGCGCTGGTACGGCCGCTCGCATCCGAGCGATCACCCGCTCGAGGAAGAGGACGACCCCGACGCCGAGCCGCACGTCACGGCGCAGAGCGAGCTCAATACCGTCGCACAGCACGGCCAGTATCTCTCCTACGAGTACAAAGCGAACCTCTCGGTCACCGGCAGCGAGGAGTGGCACACCGCCCGTCGCGGCGTCGTCGATCTCCGCGATGCCGCGGCTCCCAGCGTCGCCGACATCTTCGGGGCCAGCAACGGCCAATACATTCTGCGCCGCGGGCGTACGCTCTTCGCCGAGGCGCGCGACTCGCTCCGCGCATCACGGGATTCCACTTCGCACGAGGCCGCGCGCGCGATCGGCGACTTTCGCTTCGACGACGCGAGCTTCAACATCGCCGAAGTGAACGGCGAGCCCGCGGTGAAGTTCTACGCGCCGGGGCACGGCGCGCGCGCGGGCGGCTACGCGCTCCCGCTGCCGGCCATCCCGGTATCGGCACCGGGATGGTGGGAGGACGCACGCGACGGTCTTCCGCTTCCGGGCTCCGCCGACATCGCCTGGAAGCACGCCAGCTATCGCGTCGTCGCGCGCCCGACGCGCGACGACAGTGCGCTGCTCTCGGTCGTCGACAGCAGCGGCCACGAGTGGAAGATCGCCGCGCTCCCCGCGCTGCCGCGGCGTATCTTCTGGGTGGATTCCACGAGCGTCGACAGCGCGACGCGCCACGCGCTCACCCGAGCCTTCGATGAGGCCGCGCTCTACTCCGAAGATGTCCGCGCCGCCTCCGCGCGCCTCGCGAGGGCGCGCGCACCCAGGCTCCGCCTCGTATCCGTCGAGCGCCCGCGCTCGCACATCCCCACTCGCCGCTCGAGGGCCAGACGATGACCGGTCCCGCCAAAACGCCGCGCCAGTCCGAGGCGGTGATAGCCGACCTCATGATGCCGCAGCACGCCAACGGTCTCCGCGTCCCGTCGGTGTTCGGTGGAGTGATCATGAGCATGGTCGATCGCTGCGCTGCACTGAGCGCGATGCGACACGCGGGCGGACAGGCTACCACCCTCTCGATCGACAAGATTCTCTTCAAGGAACCGATCTGGGTGGGCGAGCTCGTGGAGATTCGCTCGCGCGTCGTATTCGTCGGCAGCACGTCGATGGCGGTGCTCGCCAACGTCTATGCGGAGAACATCGCACAGGGAAGCCGGCGCCACGCGAATGAGTGCTGGCTCACCTTCGTCCACCTGGGACTCGACGGAAAGCCCGCGCCGGTGCCCCAGCTCATACTCGAGACGGCCGAGGATCGACTGCTGCACGAGGTGGCCGAGCGACGACGGGCGCAGTCGCTGGCGGAGAGGCGCTGAGGCGGCGGACCGCCACGGGTTTTAGGGGTCCCGCTCTCCAGGCACGATCCGGGTCGCACGCTCTGCGTGCCGACTCAAGTTCACCGAATATGCGGCCGCTACTCCATTGGTGTCCGACATCGCTTTGATCCCTCCTGAGAAACGCCAGTCGCGATCCGCCGCGAGCTGGGTTTCACAGCTGGGAGCGGTCGCCGTTGCCCTGGTCGCACTAGTCGCCTACGCCGACTTTCGCGCATTCGCGAACGGCAGGATGCTACCCTCGCGGCCGGTCGACATAATCGACTGGACGATTTACCTTTTCCTCGATTTCTTCACCGTTCTCGTCATGCTTCGCGCCCGGCATTCGTCCCAGGATGCCCGCATGCGCCAAGCCTGGTTACTGCTTGCGTCGGGCGCGATCGCCAGCGCGACGGCTGCCACAGCTGAAGCGATCCGGAACCTCGTCTATCAGAGTGTCGAGCTTCCCGGGTGGGTACACGGCGGTTTCTTCGCGGCGTATCTCCTCTACCTGGCCGGACTCGTCAGCTTCCCCGTCGCTCCCCGGCGGCGCGCCGACCGAATCACGCTCTCGTTCGACATTGCGACCGTCGCACTGAGCGGAATAATGGTGTTGTGGTACTGGTGCGTTCGGACGGGAGCCTTCGATCCTTCCACGACGCTCGCGAACAAGTTGGTCGTGATCGCATATCCGGCGGCTGATCTGGTGCTGCTTCTGACGGCCGCGATTCTAGCAAATGCTGCTCAGGCTGATGCAGCACGCGGCTCGCGTCTCGACTGATCTCGCGGATTCTCCGGGGTCGATCGAGATCGATCCGGGGCAGCTCGAGCAGGCGCTGCTCAATCTCGCCGTCAACTCGCGCGACGCGATGCCCGGAGGCGGGATGCTCCGAATGCGTACGCGCAACGTGACGATCGGCGAGCGCACGACCGCGGAGCGTGGCGTGCTCGCGCCCGGCAGCTACGTGGCGATAAGTGTCGAGGACACCGGCTCGGGGATGAGCGCGGAAATTCGGAGCCGCATCTTCGAGCCGTTCTTTACTACCAAGCCGATCGGCTCCGGCACCGGTCTCGGTCTCGCCATGGTGCTCGGAGTCGTCCAGCAAGGAGGCGGGCAGATCCGGGTGCAGAGCGCGAAGGGCGAGGGGACGAGCATCACGCTGTATCTGCCCGTCGTCGCCACCACGTCGACGCAGCCGGTCGTGCGCCCGCAGGCGTCGCCGCTGCGCGGGACGGGGCGGATTCTGGTGGTCGACGATGAAGAGGGTGTGCGCACCGTGCTTCAGCGGCTGCTCCGCAGGATCGGCTATGACGTCGATGCGGTCGGCGACGCGAACACCGCGCTGGCGATGCTCGCGGTGCAGCCGCTGCGCTTCGATCTCGTGCTCTCGGACATCCTGATGCCCGACAAGAACGGGCTCGAGCTCGCGACGGAGATCATGGATGCACAGACGCCCGTGGCGATCGTGTTGATGACGGGCTTCGCCGACAATGCCACCGTGAGGGAAGCGACCGACGTACGTCGCCTTCCGGTGCTGAGGAAGCCGTTCGAGGTGGACCAGCTCGCCGTCATCCTCGAGGAAGCACTCACCCGCAGGGCTCTTACGTGATACGACGCGCGCATTGCCCCTTGCCGTGCATGGCTCGCGGCTGGCAACATTCCGCATCATGAAGAAGACGTTCACACTCGCCGATGCGAATCGGACCCTGCCGCTCATCAGCCGCATCGTGCGCGATCTCGTCGAGCGCTATCCGGCGTGGCGTGAGCTCGTCGAGGAATACGAGCTGCTGACGTCGAGCCAGCGCGCCGATGCGCCCGATCCGCGGCTGGCGCAGCTCGAGCGGCAAGTCACCGCTCTCGCGCGGGAGATCGACGGCTACATTCACGAGGTGACGGAGCTCGGAGCAGAAGTTCGCAGCCCGCTCGACTCGGGGCTCGTCGACTTTCCGGGAACGTACGACGGACGCTCGATCTTCTTTTGCTGGAAGCTCGGCGAGGAAGTGATCGAGCACTGGCACGAGCGCGACGGCGGCTTCGCCGGACGCCAATCGATCGACGCACTGGAGTTCGCAGACAGATGAGCGTGAGCACTCGCAGCTT
>JBDTXL010000132.1:0-2550 GCA_040006195.1 Gemmatimonadota bacterium
ATCGTGCGCGCGATGCTGAACGTCGTCAGCTCCACTGCGAGTCCCGCCGCCAACCCGGGGAGCCACCAGTGCGTCGCCTGCCCCACCGACACGAAGGCGAGCACAGCGAGGCTGGATGTGCCACCGACGATGCCGCCATACAAACCGCCGGCGAGCTGACCCATTCGCTCATCGATGCGGATGCGCGTGTTGCCGCGCCGCGGAGATATCGTCACGCTCACATTGCGACCCTTCCGACTCACCACGCGCGAGCTCCACGTGAGCGTGCGGCCGAGCGTGCTGACGGACCCTTCGTCGCCCAGCGTCTCGCGAATGCGCTCGACGATCATCTCGTATTCGGCCGGCGGGATCTCGCCCGCGACCTCGCCCTCTTCCTGCAAACGAAAGGGTGCAGCGAACAGCGGTGTGAGTATCGGCCGATTCGCCGGCGGTGTGAACGGCGGTTCGGGTCGCATCTCCCGGCGGCCGAGCCGAGGCGACAAGCCGAGCTCCGATGCGGCGCGCGCGACGTGCTCCTCGGCGATCCCCGCTTCGACGGCGCTCTCGCGCACGCGCTCCATCGCGATCCCGCTGGTGACGCTCGGCGCCGCGCGCACGGACAGAACGCCGATGGGCGCCGCCGGATGCGACTCGGTTGCCTGCTGCAGATCCGCGGCGCGCTGCCACACGGCCTGCGCCTGCGTGTCCGAGAGCAGCTCGACTGCCACCGACTTCTGTCGCTCCCACGCCTTTTCGTCCCACGCGTGGTCGAGCGCGCTCGCGAGCGCATCTCCGTTCGCGTAGCGCGTGTCCGGAGATTTCGCGAGGCAGCGATCGATCACCGCAGCGATCGCCGCCGGTAGATTCGGCGCGACCGAGAGCAGCGCGGGTGCGGGCTTCGTGACGTGCGCGACGATCACTGCGGACGCGCTCTCGTTGTCGAACGGCAGCCGGCCGCTCAGCGCCTGGAAGCCCACGACGCCCAGCGAGTAGAGATCGCTGCGGCCGTCGAGCTTGTCGCCGGAGACCTGCTCGGGGCTCATGTAGTGGACGGAGCCGAGCACCTGTCCCGTCATCGTGAGCGGTGCGGCCTCCGCGACGCGCGCTATTCCGAAGTCCGTCACCATCGCGCGACCGGTGCGCGCGTCGATGAGAATGTTTTCGGGTTTGATGTCGCGGTGGACGACGCCGCGTTCGTGGGCATACGAGAGTGCGAGCGCGACATCGCGAAGAATCGGGATGAGGATCGCGGGGTCGAGCGGGCCTTCTCGTCGCAGTCGTTCGGCGAGTGACTCACCGTCGACGAAGCCCATCACGAAGAAGACGCGCGAATCGATCTCGCCAGCGCCGTGGATGGCGACGACGTTGGGATGCGTGAGTCGAGCGGACGTTCGTGCTTCGCGGAGGAAGCGCTCGCGCACATCGGCGCTGCCGGCGAGCATGGGCGGGAGGACCTTGATCGCGACCTCGCGCTCGAGCTTCACATCGTGGGCGAGGTAGACAATCCCCATTCCGCCGCGGCCGAGCTCGCGCTCGATCTGGTATTGGCCTGCGAGCGCGGCGGCGAGTGGTGCGATGTCGGGCTGGAGGGGGATAGCGGTCACCCCGTATGCTATGGCCGCCCGGGCCCGGTGAAAAGCCCGGCGACTCGTTCGTCGCCGGGGGGAGCTATTGAACCGTGACCGTTCCCGATTCGACCGTTCGTCCGTGCACCGTGCAGAAGAACGAGAAGATGCCGGCGCGCGGGAAGCGCACCGAGTATGCGCCGGTGGACTGGATCGTGGACGCCGTGATCGTGGCGTCGTCGAACGTCACTCCGTGCGCGTTATTGCCCGTCCAGACCCAGGTCACGGTGCCGCCGGGGGCAACAGAGACCGACGCGGGGCTGTAGCCATTGTCGAAAATGATGACGGACGCCGTATCGAGCGCGCCGGAGCTGTCCGGGGTGCCCGTTCCACCGCCGCCGTTGCCTCCAATCTGCGTTCCGCCGCTGTTATACGGATCTAATGTCGATTCATTGAAGCATCCGACGGCGACGACAGTTACTAGCGCGAGAAATGCGAACAGAGTACGGCGCATCATGCCTCCTCGCGGAAACCGCCGCGATAGCGGAAAAACGGCAAAAAAAGAGGCCAAAATGGGCTTGACCTACCCCCCATTGGGAGGCTACTAAGTCGTTGTACGAGAAAGGACGAACAGAACTGCCGTCGGAAACGTATATTGGGCTGGAATCGACGAAACTTTAGGGCTTCAACCGGTGTTAGGATAACAGCGATCCTTCCTAATTCTTTAAGCACTTGGCGCCTGGTGGCGACGCATGAGCCCGCCAGGACAGGGAGAGTTCATTGACCATGGCAACAGCACCCCGCACACGTTCCCGTCGTCGTACGGCCACCCCGGCGGCAATCTCGGGTGCGCTTCGTGACGCTGATCTCATTGATCTGTACATCGCGGAAACCGGCCGCATGCCGGTGCTCGCGGCAGAAGACCAGAAGCAACTCGCGCGCCTCATGCGCGACGAGAAGCGGAGCCGCGCCGAGCGCGAGGCTGCGCGCGAGAAGCTCATCGAGG
>JBDTXL010000133.1:0-7228 GCA_040006195.1 Gemmatimonadota bacterium
CGGGCTGATGTCCGGCACCTCGGCCGACGGCATTTCCGCCGCCGCCGTGCGCTTCGGCGCCCGCGATGAGTCGCCGAGCGCCACGCTCCTCGCGTACCACGCGCAGCCGTACGCGAGCGCGCAGCGCGAGCGGCTGCTGCGCGCGCTCGACGGCGCATCGCTCGCGAAGCTCGCTCGGCTCGACTTCGAGCTCGGCGCGTGGCTCGCCGCCGCCGCGCTCGCGGTGATCGCGAGCGCGGGGCTCGTGCCGCGCGATGTGCGCGCCATCGCGTCGCACGGGCACACGATCTGGCACGAGGCGCCGCTCGCCACGTGGCAGATCGGAGAGAGCGCGGTCATCGCGGAGAAAACCGGCGTCGATGTCGTGAGCGACTTTCGCGTGCGCGATGTCGCCGCCGGTGGTCAGGGCGCGCCGCTGGTCTCCATCGCGGACAGGCTGCTTTTCGGTGCCGACGGCGCGTGGCGCGCGCTTCAGAACATCGGGGGCATCGGGAATGTGAGCGTGGTGCCGCCGCACGGCGTCGATGCGCCGGTGGTCGCCTTCGACACGGGACCAGGCGTCGCAATCATCGATGGCGTCGTGCGCAGGCTCGTGCCCGGGCTGGCGTACGATGTCGATGGCGAGCTGGCGAGCCGCGGCACCGCGATCAAGAGCGTGGTGAGTGAATCGCTCACCGAGCCGTACTTCGCCTCGCCGCCGCCGAAGTCGACGGGACGCGAGCTGTTCGACCGCGCGTACATTGCGCGCTTCATCGAGCGCTGTCGCGCGGCGAACGCTGGCGCCACCAACGAAGACGTGATCGCGACCGCCGTCGCCTTCACCGCGCGCTCTGTCGCGGACGCCTATCGCCGCTTCATCACCGCGCCAATCGCGGACGTCGTGATCTCCGGCGGCGGCGCGCGCAATCCTGCGCTCGTCTTCGCGCTCACCACCGCGCTCGCACCGCTTCCGGTGAAGATGTTCGACGCGGCCTTCTTCGACGGCGACGCAAAGGAAGCCGTCGCCTTCGCCTTCCTCGGCCAGCTGTTCCTCGATCGTCGCGCCGGCAATCTCCCCGCCGCCACAGGCGCGCGCGGCCCGCGCATCCTCGGCAAGCTGACACCCGCATGAGTGCCACCTCCGCGCTCCTGCTCCCCGCGATTCGCTGGGATGCGAACCACGGCTTCGGCCACGAGCGGCCCGCCATCGACAAGGCCCTCGCGATTGGCGTGGGCGGTTTCATTCTCTTCGGCGGCGACCAGGAGCGCGTGCGCGCGCTCACGAAGGAGCTGCGCCAGAAGTCGCGCGTGCCGCTGCTGATCGCCGCCGACCTCGAGCGCGGCGCCGGACAGCAGTTCGCGGGCGCCACCGGACTTCCGCCGCTCGCCGCGATCGCCTCGCTCGGCGATGCGGACGCCGTGCGCCGCGCCGCGCGCCTCACCGCGCGCGAGGCGCGCACGCTGGGGCTCAACTGGGATCTCGCCCCCGTTTGCGATCTGGACATCGTCCCGGAGAATCCCATCGTCGGCACGCGCTCCCTCGGCAGCGACTCGCGCAAGGTCGCGATGCTCGCCCAGGCGTGGATCCAGGCGTGTCAGGCCGAAGGCGTGCTCGCGTGTGCGAAACACTTTCCGGGACACGGCCGCACGCGCACCGATTCGCACTCCGGACTTCCCGTCGTCGACGCCACGCGCGCAGAGCTTATCGAGCACGATCTCGCACCGTTCCGCGCGGCGATCGAGGCTGGCGTCGCAGGGGTGATGACGGCGCACGTGTCGTATCCGGCGCTCGATGCGAGCGGAGCTCCGGCGACGATGTCGCGCGAGATGCTGCAGTGGCTGCTCCGCCAGCAGATGCGCTTCGAAGGGCTGATCGTCACCGACGCGATGATCATGGAGGGCGCGATAGCCGAAATCGGTGAGGAGGAGGCAGCGATCCGCGCACTCGATGCGGGATGCGATCTCCTCCTGTATCCGAAAGATCTCGAGTCCGTCGCTTCCGCGCTCGATCGCGCGCTGGCCACGCTCCGGCTCGACTCCGGCCGCATCCAGGCGTCGCTCCGCCGCCGGCTCAAGTGGGCGCAGTGGTCGTCGCCGCCGAACGAATATCGCCGTCCCTCGGGCACCGACGTGTTGTGGGGCGCGCAGCTCGCGGACCGTGTCATCCACATCGTGCACGGCGCGCCGCCCGTGATGCACGCACCGCTCGACATCGTGATCGTCGACGACGATCTGGGCGGCCCCTATCCGCCGCCGTCGCGCGAGTCGCTGCTCGACTCGCTCTTCGATGCCGGCTGGAAGGCACGCCGCCTCGAGAAGTTCGATCCCGCATCGAACAACGATTCGGTGGTCGCGCTCTTCGGCGAGACGCGCGCGTGGAAGGAGCGCGTCGGCTACAGCGACGCCGCGATTGCCGCCGTGCACGAGGCATGCGACGCGCGCCCCAACGCGACGGTGATTCAGTTCGCTCATCCGCGGCTTGCCTCGCAGCTGACGTTCGCGCGTTGCGTGGTGAGCGCGTGGGGCGGGGAAGCGGCGATGCAGAGCGCCGCCGCCCGCTGGATCATGCGCGCGCGGTAGCGTGCGCCCGATCGACTGGACGGTAGTCGCGGTCTACATGACCGCGACGCTCGCGATCGGACTCTGGCTCGCGCGTCGCGCGAGGCGCTCGCTCGAGGATTTCTTCGTCGGCGGACGGACGATTCCCTGGTGGCTCGCCGGCGCGTCGATGGCGGCGATCACCTTCAGCGTCGACACGCCGCTTTACGTGAGCGGGCTCGTGATCGGGCGTGGCATCGCAGGGAACTGGGAGTGGTGGTCGTTCGTCGTCGCGCACGTGTCGATGATCTACCTGTTCGCGCGTCTGTGGCGGCGCGCCGGAATTCTCACGGACTACGAGCTCACCGAGCTGCGCTACGGCCGCAAGGCCGCAGCGGTGCTGCGAGGCACCGGCGCCTTCCTCTTCGCGCTCCCGATCAACGCGATCAGCATCGCGTACGGAATGCTCGCGATGCGAAAGGTTGCCGACGCTCTCGGCATCTGGACGCAGCTCGGCATCGATGGCGACGCGCAAAAGGCGCGCGCGGTGGTGCTGATCGCCGCCATCGTGCTCCTCTACGCGGCATTCAGCGGACTGTGGGGCGTCGTCACCACCGACTTCTTCCAGCTCGCGCTCGCGCTGATCGGTGCGATCGTCGTCGTGAAGTACGCGCTGCACGAGATCGGCGGCATTGCGGTGCTTCCCGCAAAGCTCGCCGCAGCGGGCAAGGGCGATCACCTTGCCTTCTTCCCATCGCTCGGAAGCGCGCTCCTGCCGCTCCCGACCTTTCTCGCCTACGTGTCGATTCAGTGGTGGGCGTACAAGGGCGCGGATGGCGGCGGACAGTTCGTGCAGCGCCTCGTCTCGGTTCCGTCGGAGAAGGACGCCGAGAAGGCGGCGTGGCTCTTCAACATCATCAACTACGTGGTACGCTGCTGGCCGTGGATCATCTCCGCCCTCGTCGCGATGCTCGTGCTGCCGAATCTCGCCGATCGGGAGATGGCGTATCCGACGTTGATGAAGCGCTATCTCCCCGCGGGGATGCTCGGGCTCGTCTTCGCATCGCTCGTGGCCGCGTTCATGTCATCGGTGAGCGCGCAGGTGAACTGGGGTGCGAGCTATCTCGTCAACGATGTCTATCGCCGCTTCCTCGCGCCCAAGGCTTCGGATCGCTCGCTCGTGTGGGCAGGACGTCTCGCGTCGCTCATCATCACGACCGTCGCATCCGCCGTCGCCTTCAACCTGCACAGCATCGGCGAGACCTTCCGACTGCTGATCGCGCTCGGCACCGGCACCGGTGCCGTGCTCATCCTGCGCTGGTTCTGGTGGCGCATCAACGTGTGGGCGGAGATCGCGGCGCTCGTCGGGAGCGTCGTCGTCGCGGGAATCATCTACTCGGTTCCGTCGCTGCGGGCGCTCGAGTTCGGGATTCGCGAGACCGCGATGGCCGCCGTCGTCACCGCGCTGTGGCTCACGGTCATGTGGCTGACGCCGCCCGAGAGCGACGAGACGCTCGACGCCTTCTACTCGCGCGCGCGTCCCGGTGGCGCGTGGGGGCCGGTGCGCGCGCGCACCGGCATCGAGCCGCGCCAGCATCTCGCGAGCGACGTGCGCCGCGTCTTCGCCGGCGTCGCAACGCTGCTCGGCGCGAACATCACGATCGGCACGGTGCTGCTGCAGCAGTGGAGTGTGGCGCTTCCGGCCGCGGTGATAGCGGCGGGCGGTATCGTCTACCTTCGCCGCGCGAGAACGCTCGTCGCGAAGTAGCGCAAGCTACGTTCGGACCGTGGTGTCGGGTGCCGACGGCTGCGTTGGATCGGGCTGCGTGTCAGGAGCGACGCCCGCCTTGTAAAAGCGCACGAAGAGCAGCGCAGCGATGATGAGCAGCGCACCGGCGACGATGAAGAGAAGCGAACGCCCCTTCGTGCTCATCGGCCGCGGAGCTGCGACCGGCGCGAAGGTGTCGACCTCAACGACATCTGCCTCGCTCGCGGCAGCCACCGCGTGTGTGTTGCGGCGACGGAACGGAGCAGTCGGTCCATCGACGAAGCGCTGGCGCGGAGTCGCGGGCGTCTGCGATCCGGGCAGCGGGAAAACGGCGTGACCGATCGACTCCTCGTCCGCTGGCGGCGTGAGTCCCTCGCCCTCGAAGCGCGCGACGATCACGGTAATGTTGTCCGGCCCGCCATTCTCGTTCGCGCGATCGATGAGCTCCCTGCACGCGACGAGCAGATCGTCGTTGCTCTCCTGCAGAATCTCCGCGATCTCGTCCTTCCGCACGAGCCCCGACAGCCCGTCCGTGCACAGGACGAGCGTGTCGCCCTTGCGAACCTTCTGGTAGGTGAGATCGATCTTCACCGTGGGCTCGGGTCCGAGCGCCTGCAGAATTATGTTGCGGCGTTCGCTGCGCTCCGCCTCTTCCGGAGTCAGCTCGCCCGCCTCGATCAGCCGCTGCATCAGCGATTGATCCTTCGTGATCTGGAGCGCGACGCCGTTGCGCACGAGATACGCGCGGCTGTCGCCCACCTGCGCGAGATAGAGTGTGTCGCCGAGCAGCCCGGCGATCGTCGCCGTGGTGCCGAGCCCGCGCGACTCCGGATGCTCTACCGCGTAGGCGAAGATCTTCGCATTCGCCGTCTCGGCCGCCGACTTGATCGCTCGCGCGAACAGCTCGGGAGTTCGCTCCGACGCCGCGCGCCATTGCGACCGAAGCTCCGCCTGCACGGTGAGGATCGCGAGCTCGCTCGCGACTTCACCTGCCGCCGCGCCGCCGAGTCCGTCGGCCACCATGAAGAGCGAGCCGTGGCTGCCGAGGAGATGCGTGCGCACCTCGGGCTGCAGCGAAGCGTTGTCGGCCGTGAGGTCGGCGACGAGGAACGAGTCCTCGTTGTGATCGCGTACGCGGCCGACATCGGTTCGGCCGAACACGTTCACGATGACGTCGCCGGGCACGGCGTCTGGTTGCGGGTTGGCGCTGGTCACGGATACAAGGTATGCGAAATGGCGTTCACTTGCACTCTTGCGCTGAGAACGACCGGATTTCGCCGGCCTTGGGATGGGACGTCGCCTTCGTGATCAGGGTCAAAATGGAGCAGGCCCGCGTACGGGATGCTTCGTCGCCCGTGGTTCCCGCACGCTTGATCATAGCGCGCGACAGGTAGTAAAGCGCGGTGACGCTGTCATCGCGAGTGGGGAGCAGCGGCATCGCGCCGCGGACGGCGGTCATGGCCTCGGCCGGCTTGCCCTCGTCCACCATGCGGCCGGCCGCCTCGATCCGTGCGCGCGCCTGCTCGGCGTTCGTCGGGGGCGAGGTGGAAGGCGGCTGTGTGGGCGCCGCCACCGGGGAGGCAGGGGGAGCGGTCGGCGCCGCGGAGGGCGACGTGGTACCAGCCGGCCGCGTTGGCATGGTGCGGGTGCGCGGGGGCCTGGCTCCCGCGCCGTGCGTGGTCGGCGTGACGATGGGCGCCGGCGCCGCGGCGGGCTCCGGGGGCACTGGCGCGGGCGCCGGCGCGATTGCCGTGACGATCGAGTCCGACTTCACGCCGGACGCGCCACTCGTAGCGGCGGCATTGTCGCTGTCCGGCTTGGCATTGCTGCTGTCAGCGCTCGCCGATGGTGGCAACGTCGCGCCCACCGACGACGCCGCGGAATCGACGTGCGGCGCGCTCGCCGCCGTCACGCTCGCGCCATTCGCGCGCGAGCGCATGAACATCGCGCCACCCACGGCAACGACCAGCGCCGCGGCCAGAACCGCGGGAACGAGAAGTCGATCGCGCGCCGACGCGGGGGCCGGCACGACCGGCGCGGCCGGCGCCGGCATCGTCGGCGCTGCCGTCGCGCTCGAGGCTGCGCGCGGTGTCGCCCCCGGAATCACCAGCGTCCTCGCGTTCTCCACCTCGTCCGCACTCATTCCGCGCACCGCCGCCACGATGGCCTCGCCGAACTCGCTCGCGTGCTGGTATCGGTCCGACGCGAGCCGCGACAGTGCACGATCGATCACCGCCTGCAGCGCCGGCGGCCACACGAGATCCGTGCGCGCCTCCGCCAGCGACAGCGGACGGTCCGTGAGCCGCTTGAGCAGCGCCTCCTGCGTCGTCTGCCCCGTGAATGGCAGCATCCCCGTCAGCATGTTGAAGGTCACCAGCCCGAGCGCGTACAGATCGCTGCGACCATCGAGCGTGTCGCCGGTCAACTGCTCCGGCGACATGTACTCCGGCGTCCCCACCACGAGCCCCGTGCGCGTCACCTTCTGCCCCGCGCCCTCGGCTGCCTTCGCGATGCCGAAGTCCACGACCTTCACGAGATCGGCGCCGTCGCGGCCGCGCGAGATCATGATGTTGTCGGGCTTCAGATCGCGATGTACGATCCCGCGCTCGTGCGCGGCCTCGAGCGCGCTCGCCACCTGCCGCGCGATCTCCGCCGCCCGAGGCGCGGGGAGCGCGCCGAGCGCCTCGCAGAGCTTCGTGAGCGACTCGCCCTCGACGAACTCCATCGCGAGATAGATGAGACCATCCGACGTTTCGCCGAAGTCATAGATCGCGGCGATGTTCGGGTGCGAGATCTTGCTCGCGTTCGCGGCCTCGCGATTGAAGCGGCCGACGGCGTCCATGTCGTTCGCGAGCGCCTGCGTCATCACCTTGATCGCGCTCATGCGTCCCATCTTCACGTGCTCGGCGAGATACACCTGGCCCATGCCGCCTTCGCCGAGCT
>JBDTXL010000134.1:0-3875 GCA_040006195.1 Gemmatimonadota bacterium
CGCGGCGGCGCGTCGTTGCCCCATGTGAATGCATTGTCGATGACGATGCACTTCGGCATCCCGCGCGCGCTGTCCGCGTGGTTCATCTCGAGATCTTCCCTGTTGCTTCCAATCTGATACGCGAACAGTGCATCGCTCCACTGAATCGCGCCGCTGATCGCCTTTGCGTATGGATCCAGCAGGAGCTGATTCGGATTGAAGCGATGCCCTTCCTCCGGCGAGTACGGGCCTTCGACGCGATAGCCATAGAGCTGTCCCGGCCGCACATCGGGGAGATAGCAGTGCCAGATCTGATCGCTGCGCTCGACGATGGGGATGCGAACTCGTTCGGTCTTGTCCGTGTGTGAATCGAACAGGCAGAGCGAAACTCCGGTCGCATTCTCGGAGAAGATCGCGAAGTTGACTCCCTCTCCGTCCCAGGCGGCTCCGAGCGGATAGGGTTGACCGGGCCAAACTCGCATTCAGTCGACCTCTTTGTAGTAGAGCGCAGCGGAGAGAGGCGGTAATGCAACCATCGCTCCGCTGTTCAGCGCGGGCTGACCACCACGATAGGTTGCGAATCGCGCCTGCCAATTGGAACCATCCTCCTGGTCGAGCGGAATTCGGCGCTCTTCGGAGGCGAGGTTGAAGAGCGCGAGGAGCGAGCGAGCGCCGGGCGCGTCGAGTCGCATCGCGATCCAGCGCGCGTCCGCATCGCTTCGTACGGTGATGCGCGCGGCCCCAGGGCGGAGCGCGGTCTCTTCCTTACGAATCGCGAGCAGCTCGCGATACAGTGCGCGCAGCTCGGCGTGCTCACCTTCGCCCCCGAGCTCGTAGTGGAGCTGCGAGCGCTCGAAGGTCTCCTCCGCCTGCGGGTCCTGATCGTCGCCGGTCCATCCGAACGACCGGAACTCCTCGCGACGTCCCTTTCGCACGTTCTCGATGAGATTGCGATCGTCGTGGCTCACGAAGTAAAGAAAAGGCGATGGCTCGTCGTACTCCTCGCCCATGAAGAGCATCGGGACGTACGGCGCGAGCAGCAGGAGCGATGCCGCGAGCCTGAGCGCTCCCGGCGAGACGAGCGCGCCGAGTCGCTCGCCGGCGGCGCGGTTGCCGACCTGGTCGTGATTCTGAATGGAGATGACGAAGTGGTCGGCCGAAACATCATCTGCCGGGGCGCCGTGCGCGCGGCGTCGATGCGATGCGTACTGCCCCTGAAAAACGAAGCGCCTCGAGAGCGCGTCCGCGAGCGCCGCGATGTCTCCGTGATCGGCAAAACCCTTGTAGTAGCCGGCTCGCTCGCCGGTGAGCGCGACGTGCACGGCGTGATGAAAGTCGTCGCTCCACTGTGCATCCATCGCATAACCTCCCTGCTCCATCGGGCGCAGCAGGCGCGGATCATTCAAGTCGCTCTCGGCGATCACCTGAACGCGGCGGCCGAGCGCATTCGCGGTGCTCTTCACACGCTGCGTGAGCGCCTCGGTGAGATGGACGGCGCGGAAATCGTAGATCCCGTGCACGGCATCGAGGCGCAGGGCATCGATGTGGAAGTCACGCACCCAGTAGCACGCATTCTCGATGATGAAGCGGCGCACCTCGTCGCTGTCGGCGCCGTCGTAGTTCACGGCGCTGCCCCATGGCGTGCGATACACATCGGTGAAGTACGGACCGAACTCGCCGAGGTAATTCCCTTCGGGACCAACGTGGTTGTAGACGACGTCCAGCACCACCGCGAGCCCCTCCGCGTGCGCAGCGTTCACGAGGCGCTTGAGCGCGTCCGGACCGCCGTAACTGTTCTGCGGCGCGTAGAGCTGCACGCCATCGTACCCCCAGTTTCGCTCACCGGGAAATTGCGCGACAGGCATGATCTCGATCGCCGTGATCCCGAGCTCGCGCAGCGATGCGATGCGCGGGATGATGGCGTCGAACGTTGCTTCGGGCGTGAAGGTGCCGGTGTGAAGCTCGTAGATGACGAAGTCCGGCATCTCGATCCCCTTCCACTCGCGATCCGTCCAGGCGAAGCCGTCGGGGTCGACGACGCGCGATGCCCCATGCACGCCGTGCGGCTGAAATCGCGAGACGGGATCGGGGCGCTCGTCGCCGCCATCGAGGCGGTAGGCGTAGTCATCTCCGGCGCGCACGCCTGCGACCGTGCCACTGAAGACGCCGCGCTCATCGCGCGAGAGCGTGTGCTCACCTGCGGCGTCGCCCGTGTGTACGCGCACGGTGAGCGCGGTCGCGTTCGGCGCCCACACTGCGAACGACGTTCCGACAGCGTGCGGATGCGCGCCGTACGTGAGCTTCATTTCGAGACCCGGCGCGCTCAGCTGACGCTCGATGCGAGCATCTTTTCGATTCCGGTGAGCGGAATCCACGCCCACGTGGGCCGGTTGTTGAGCTCATAGGCGAGCTCGTAGAAGAGCTTCTCGAGCTCGAAGAGCGCGATGAGGGCAGGAGCGCTCGTGTCGCCGTATCCGTCGAGAAAGGCGGCGCGCACCATCGTCTCCCACTGTGCCGCGCGCTCGCGGTCCGCCTCGTCGTGCGACGCGGCCGTTGCGGCGGCGTACGCGAACGAGCGAAGCATCCCGGCGACATCGCGCGCCGGGCTGTTGAGCGCACGTCGCTCGGCGAGCGGACGCGTCGGCTCGCCCTCGAAATCGATGATCATCCACTCGTGCTCGGTGCGCAGAACCTGACCGAGATGGTAGTCGCCGTGATGGCGCGACAGGATTCCGGCAGCGGCGGGGCCGCCGAGCGAGTGGACGCTTGCGTCGAGCTTGGCGAGGGCTTCGAGACGGCGCCCCGCGAGCTTCATCGCGAGTGGGCTCGAGCGCGCATCGAGCTTCGGGGCGAGACGGGCGAGGAGATCGAAGCCCTGCTCCACTGATTTGCGCACTGCGCCGGCCCAGCGCGCGACGTCGGCCGCGGTGGCATCGAGCGGGGCGAAGGCGGGGTCGTCGGTTGGCGTCGCGAGCGCGCGATGGAGCGCGGCGGTGGTCTGGCCTAGTTGCTTCGCCTCGAAGGCGAAGGGATCGTGCTCGTGATCGGCATCGCTGTGCGTGAACGACCGGGCGCGCGCGAGCGCGTGCGCCCAACCGTCCATCGCGCCGGTCACGAGACGCGAGAGCATCCCCGCGACCGTGCGCTCGCCAGCGTGATCGACCACGAGCACGGCGTAGAGCTCGGGGGTGTGGCGGAAGTCCGTGTGCGCGGTGAGATAGCGCGCGATCTCGACGTCGGGGCTCTCGCCGCCCTCGAGCCGGCGGAAGAGCTTGAAGATCGCCGAGTCGCCGAAGACGATCGAGCTGTTACTCTGCTCTCCGCCTATGACGTGCGATGCGCCGCTCAGCCTCGGCCCACGCGTCGCAACCTTCTCCGAGCGAAGTGACGCTCCGTCTCCGGGGAAGTGCTCGCCTTCGGAGAGCGCGCGCGCGATGCGCGAGCGAAATGCGGGATCATCGATCGCGTCGAAGAGCAGCCCCCTCACCACCGCGCTTTCGACGAGGGCGAGCACCGCGGCGGGCGCGTGCGCGCGGCTCATCTCGCGCTCGCGCACCGCCAAGGGCAGCTGGTAGCTCGAGACGGAGCCATCCGGGACCGTCACCTCGATGCGCACGACGGCCCAGCGCTGCCCTTCGCCGGACACTGGAATGACATCGACGATGCGCGCCTCGAACGAGGGCTGCGACTTCTCGCCGAACCAGCGGCGCTCGCGCAGAAATTCCGCGAGCGTCGCCGAGTCGATCGAGCGGAGCGCGTGCGGTGCGAGCGCATTCTCGAGCGCGCCCGCTACTGTGAGCGTCAGCGTCTTCCCTCCCCGCGCCGCTCGGGCGCGTCTTCCGCAGAGGTCAGCTTGAACCAGTAGAAGTTGTGCGGCCCGAGCGCGAAGAGATACG
>JBDTXL010000135.1:0-4149 GCA_040006195.1 Gemmatimonadota bacterium
CGCCGGCGCCAACGCCAGCGGCGAGCATCGATGGGCCGCGTCAGACGCCATCGAAGACGCCTACGGGCCGACAGCTGCAGGACTATCTGCAAAACGGTATCGCGGGCTTCGGCGCGCTCGAAGCGACGCCACTATCCAGTCCCGTCGTGCTCCCGGATGAGGAGATCGTGCCGATCGAGTCGCTGCTCTACCGTGGCAAGGCGGCGCTCGAGCGCGCGCGTGAGCTTCGCGCGGAGATGCTCGCCGACCGCGCGCCGCCGCGCGAGACCATCGAGGAGCTCTTCGACCTGCTCGATCTCGCATTAGTCGAGTAAGTGCGCAAGAACTGGCGTAGTCTCTTCGGCGCTGTCGTCGGCGTCGCATTTCTCGTGTGGGCGCTCCACGGCATTCCGTTCGACCAGGTGTGGCTGCACATCCGGAATGCCAATCCGTGGTATCTCCTCGGCGCGAGCGTCGCGGGGACGCTGATCTTCCCGTTGCGCGCGCCTCGCTGGCGCATCATCCTCTCGCCGGTGGCCGAGGGGCTGCCGCTCGGGATGCTGTGGCGCGCGATCGCGATCGGGATGATGGGAAACAACGTGCTCCCCGCCCGCGTGGGCGAGCCGTTGCGTGCGTTCGCGCTCTCGCGCGAGACGAAGCGCGTCCCGTTCTCCGCGGCGCTCGCATCGCTCGCCGTCGACCGGATCTTCGACGCGACCTGCGTGCTCCTGCTCATGGCAGTCGCGACACTCGATCCCACGCTGCCAAAGGGAGAGACGTTCGCGGGCTACTCGATCGCGAAGATCATCGGAGGCGGAGCTGCGCTCGCGCTCGTCGCCATCTCGGGACTCTATCTGATCGTCTTCTTCACCGAGCGCGCGATCCTCGTGTGGGAGTGGGTCGCGCGCAAGATCGCGCCGACGTACGAGGAGCGCGGCCGGCGCATCCTGTTGTCGTTCGCGTCGGGGCTCACGGTGCTACGAGACCCCATGAAGTTTCTGTCGACGATGGCGTGGGCGATCGTCATGTGGCTCATGAATGCGCTCGCCTTCTGGCTCGGCTTCAAGGCCGTCGGCATCGAAGTGTCGTACAGCGCTGCGCTCATGCTGCAGGGGCTGATCGCGATCGGCGTCGCGGTGCCTGCGCTTCCGGGATTCTTCGGCGTGTTCGAGAAGTTCGCGCAGCTCGGGCTCGGGATCTACGGAATCGACCGCACGCTCGCGACGAGCTGGGCGATCAGCTACCACATCCTGACCTTCCTGCCGATCACGATCATCGGCATCTACTACTTCATCACGCTCGGGCTCAAGCTCAGCGACATGAACGCGTCGAAGGAAGAAGACGAGATAGCATCGCACGCGCCTCTCGCAAAATGAGCGCGAAGGTCGCGCGGGTCGCGGCGCAGGCGAAGCTGAACCTCGGCCTTCGCATTCTCTCGCGTGAGCGCGGCGGGCATCACTCGATCGAGACACTGTTCGCGCGGATCGCACTCGCCGACACCGTCACCATTCGACCGCGCGACGAGGAACGTTCGCTCGTCTGCCACGGAGTCGAGATCGGCCCGGAGGAGCAGAATCTGGGGTATCGCGCCGCGGTCGCATACGGAGACGCCACAGGCTGGCCGCGCGGCTTCGATATCGCCATCGAGAAACGAATTCCGGTGGGTGGCGGACTTGGCGGGGGAAGCGCGGATGCGGGCGCGGTACTGCGCGCGCTCAATGCGCTGGCAGCGCGCGCGATTCCCGAGGCGGAGCTGCTGCGCCTCGCAATGACCCTCGGCGCGGACGTTCCCTACCTCACGACCACCGAGCCGTTTGCGCTGGCGTGGGGGCGCGGTGAGCGACTGCTTGCACTCCCCACGCTCCCGGAGCGGACGGTGGTGCTGGTGCTTCCGGAATACACGGTGTCGACGGCGAACGCATACGGCTGGGTGGCCGCAACGCGGCATACCGACGTGCCGTCGCCGCGACTGGTCTCCGTGCAGGAGCTGACGTCCTGGGAGACGCTCCACGCCCACGTCGTCAACGACTTCGAGGCGGTTGTCGCGGAGCACCATCCCGATATCCCCACGGTCATCGGGCAATTGCGGGAATACGGCGCGACAGTGGTCGGGATGAGCGGCTCGGGATCCACGTTGTTCGGGATCTTTCCCCTCTTCGCGGACACGGCAGCGCTGACGAAAGCGCTTCCCGGATTGGTGGTGCCGACGCGGACGGTGACGCGTGTGGCGGGGGTGGAGTTGGTGGAGTAGGGGCGAACAGCCTACGGCGAGCACGGATCAGACCAAAAAAGACTGATCGAACCGTGTGCCGGCGAGCGCTCTTCGCGCCGGGTCGAGGATGTTTTTATTGGTGGGCGTGGAGCAAGCAGGTTTTTGGTCTTCCGTGCTCCCAAAAAACACGCTGTCAACGCGGGCCGTCAGCCATTCGCCCCCACGCTTCGATCCGTCTTCACTGGTCTGATCCGTGCCCGCAGTAGGCAGTCGCTCACTCTCGAGATATCGGCCCCTATTGAGCAACCCTCGCTGGGCCGGTAGCTTAGGGTGCTGTGGTGCCCCTTCGTCCAACGGCAGGACAGCGGCCTTTGGAGCCGCGAATGGTGGTTCGAATCCACCAGGGGCAATGGAATGGCGGGGCCGTTCCGCATTGACCTAACCTTCTCAATCTCTTACGTTTAACGGCTGCAATGGATGAGCTGAACGTTCCGCGGCGTGGCTTCAAGCTTCTCGCCGGCACTGCGAATCCTGCGCTGGCGAAAGAGATTTCGGCGTGCCTGGGAGTCGAGCTCGGAAAGGTCACCATGTCGCGCTTTTCGGACGGTGAGATTTTCGTGCGCATCGACGAAAACATTCGTGGACACGATGTCTTCATCGTGCAACCGACGAACCCGCCGGCCGAGAACATTATGGAGCTGCTGCTGATTCTCGACGCGGTGCGTCGGGCGTCCGCAGCGCGTACGACGTGTGTGATGCCGTACTACGGCTATTCGCGGCAGGACCGGAAGGACCAGCCGCGCGTGGCGATCGGCGCGAAGCTGATGGCGAATTTGATCGTGACGGCCGGCGCCGACCGGGTGCTCGGGATCGACTTTCACCAGCACGCGCTGCAAGGATTTTTCGACATTCCGGTGGACCATCTGTACGCGGCGCCGGTGTTCGTTTCGCACTACCGCAAGAAGCAGCTGAAGGATCTCGTCGTCGTGGCACCGGACGTCGGGTCGGCGAAGATGGCGCGTGGATTCGCGAAGCGGCTGAACGGGACGTTCGCGATCATCGACAAGCGTCGTCCGCAGCCGAATGTCGCCGAGGTGTTGAACGTCGTTGGTGAGGTCGAAGGGCGCGACTGTCTCATCCCCGACGACATGATCGACACGGCGGGAACGGTGACCGAGGCTGCGCGCGCTTTGAAGGGGCTGGGCGCGAAGGACATCTACGTGTGCGCGACGCATGCGCTGCTGTCGGGTCCGGCGGCGGAGCGGCTTCGGAATGCTCCGATCAAGGAAGTGACGGTGACGGACACCGTAGCTATTCCGGAGGCACACCGCTTTCCGCAGCTGACGATCCTGTCGGTCGGCGAGCTGCTGGCGAAGGCGATTCGGTATACGCACAGCGACGAGTCGGTGAGCTCGCTGTTCGAGTAGGCGCGGCAAAGAAGTGGCACTGCGATCGGTGCTCGTTCGTTTCACTGTCAATTACGCTCCCTGAGAGAATCGATATGGCAACCGAAGTCCTCGTCGCGCAGCAGCGCACGGAAACCGGAAAGGGCGCCGCGCGAAAGCTGCGCGCCGCGAAGCAGGTTCCTGGCGTCGTGTACGGCCACAAGCGCGAGCCGCAGTCGCTGTCGCTCGACGCGCGCGATCTGCAGAAGATGCTCGACCGCGTCTCGGCCGACACCACGGTGTTCGAGCTCAAGATCGACGGCGGCTCGGCGCGCACGTTGATCCGCGACATCCAGCGGCACCCGTTCAAGCGCGAGATCCTGCACATCGATTTCCAGGAGCTCGTCGCCGGTGAGCTGGTGACGGTCGACATTCCGCTCGTGCTCGTGGGCACGCCGGTGGGTGTGCGCCTCTCGGGCGGCATGCTCGACGTCGTGTTGCGCACGATCAGCGTCGAAGTCGATCCGGGGAACATTCCGAATCACATCGATGTCGACGTGTCGAACCTCGATC
>JBDTXL010000136.1:0-1925 GCA_040006195.1 Gemmatimonadota bacterium
AGCCGGGCGGGCTCACCGTGCGCGAGGTGGTGACGATGATCCAGTCGCTGCCGGGTCCGATCGTCGGCGCGGATGTCGTCGAGCTCAACCCAACTCAGGATATGACCGGCGCTTCGGCGACAGTGGCGGCGAAGCTCGTGCGCGAGCTCGCGAGTCGCATGCTGGAGGGTTAGCGAGCGGCCTTCGCCATCGTCTTGCGGCCTCGCTCCGTGAGCGGATGTTCGCCATCGGGTCGCCCCGTTTCCGCGAACGCTTCCTTATCTTCAGCGATCGCATGTCTGCTCAAGAGCAACTGCGTTTCCGTCAATCCGGGATGTGAGTGAGGAGAATCTCCATTTTACTCGCCGCGCCGCTCATCTCGATCGCCGCGGTCTGCGCTCCTGCGCAGGGTACGCTCCCGATCACCAAGCTCGCTCCTGATGTCTACCTGATCGTGTCGCCCTCCGGCAACATGGTGGCGGAGATGTCACCGAGCGGGGTCGTGGTGGCGGGAGCGCAGTCGAGGGCGTCGACGCCGGGCGTCGTCGCGGCGATCCGTACCGTCTCCGCCGCACCGATCCGATATGTGCTCTTCGCGCCGGGCGACTCGATGGGCGATGAAGGCGATGCCGGCTGGAGCGACAGACACGCGACCGTCGTCGCGCACGAGCGAATGCGCATGACCGCGCCCAAGGTCATCTCGGCGCTCGGATTCTCCGAGGTGCTGCAGATCTATCTCGATGGTGGATCGATCCACGCAGTGCATCAGCCGCCGGGCCATACGCGCGCCGACATCATCGTGCACCTCGAGAGCAAGCACGTGCTCTACCTCGGCTACGCCTTCATCGCCAAGGGTTATCCGCGCATCGATGTGAAGGGCGGAGCATCGATCGACAGCCTGATCAAGGAAGTCTCTCCGTTCGCCGGCTTCGAAGGCGTGCAGATCGTTCCCGGTAGGGGCGCCGTACAGACGGCGGCGGATGTCGGCGCGTATCGCGACATGCTGATCGGAGTGCGGGCGAAGATCACCGCGCTCATCGCGCAGAACAAGTCGCGCACCGAGGTGGTCGCCTCCAGGCCGACTGCGCAGTGGGATGCGGCGTATGCGCGCGGCGGGGCGCTGCCCGATCTCTTTGCGGAGAGCGTGTTCAACTCGCTCAAGCACTGAGCTCAATGCGAATTTTCGGAATGCCCGCGCGCGCCGGGGAGCGCGCGCGGAGCTAAACGCTACGACGTAATCGAGATCGCGGCGACGGCTTCCACTGGAGCGGGCTCCGGTGGAAGCAGGGCGGACATACGCTCGAGCGCCTGATCGGCGAGCTCCCGGTCGCCGGCTGCGCCGTCGGCCGCGGCGACCTGCCGCTTGATCGCGTCGAACATCTCGCGCGTGAAGCCATACGGGTGGTCATGCAGAAGCACGATCGCCAACGCACGGTACCGCTTGAGATGCCGGAGCCGCGTGATCAGCGACTCGATCTCATCCGACGAATGGTTGCGGCCCGCACGCTCGAGGGCTGCCCATTCAGCCTTGGTGAGTGCCGGGGGCAGCTCCTCGCTCATGCTCAGCCTTCCGCGTCGGCAACGGTCGCTTCCGCGGCCGGTGCAGCGGGAACCGCTGCGCCCGCCGGGCGCTGCCGCTGCCACGACGTGGTCCGCGGACGAGCCCGCCCCGCCAGCAATTCCTCGTGATACGCGAGGATGCGGCTCTTTACGTTGGCGTTGGTGTCGGTCGGCTCCGCACGGAAGGGAGCGTACCGGTTGCGCGTGTCGTTGGACACGGTGAACCACCACCAATCAGTCGGGTGCGCAACGGACTGCTTTTCAACGAAACAGCTGAAAGTGCGGCCGGCGTCTTCGAACTCGAACTCCTTCACACGTGTCTCCTGAATACAGTTCAGTAATCTAACCGGTTTCACGCCTCGTGGGGACGCTGAGGCCGGTAAAAA
>JBDTXL010000137.1:0-2941 GCA_040006195.1 Gemmatimonadota bacterium
ATCTCGGGATAGTGCTTGAGCTCGATCTCGAGATGACGCAGCCCCGGCGTCTCGTACGCGGCAGCGACGATGCCGACGTCGTCGCCGGGGCGGGCGAGAACCAGCGAGCAGTGCGAGATGTCGAGGGCATGCGCGACGCGGCGGACGAGGATGTGATAGAGCTCTTCCGGAGAAAAGTCGCCGTGCACTTCCTGCAGGATGTCGACGAGCTGGCGGCGCTTCTCGGCTTCCGTGCGCACCTGCGCGAGCTCGACTTCGGTGGAGTGCAGCGCGTGCCGCGCGTGAAGGATCTCGCGACGCACGCGGAGCTGCATGCGCACACGCGCCAGCAGCTCGCGCACGTGGAAGGGCTTCGACAGAAAGTCCGTGGCGCCAAACTTGAGCACCTGCATTGAAATCTCGTCTGGCGTCTGCGGCGACATCACGAGCACGGGCATGTCGCGCCACTGCTCCTCGCCGCGCATGAGCTCGAGCAGCTGGTAGCCGTCCGCGGGCTGGTCGCCGACGTCGATCATCAGCAGATCGGGGGATGTCACCTTGAGATGATCCATCACGCCGCGTCCGCCCGGTGCGACGGCGACATCGTACCCCTGGTCGCGGAGCAGCCAGGTGAGCGTGCGCGAGAGCACGAAGTCCTCATCGGCGATGAGGATGCGCGCCCTATCCATTACCGAGCACGCTCCGCAGCCCGTCGTACTCGATGTTGCCGCCGCTCAGCACCGCGACCGTCTTCCCGCGCGGCTCCACGCGCCCGCTCTGCAGCGCGGCGAGCGTGATCGCGCCACTTGGCTCGGCCACGATCTTGAGCCGGTCGAGCAGGTAGCGCATCGCCGGCGCGAGCTCGGCATCGTCGACGGTGACGACCTCGTCGATGTACGCCGAGTGATGCGCGAAGGGGATCGTGCCGATCTGCGTCGCGAGCAGGCCGTCGGCCATGCCGCCCGTGTGCTCGAGGCGCACCGGCTTTCCGCTTTCCCGCGCGCGAGAGAGCTTCGCGGCGCCAACCGGCTCGACGCCGATCACGCGCGCATTGGGGGCGAGGAGCTTCACCGCGGTCGCGACCCCGGCACTCAAACCTCCCCCGCCGACCGGTACGACCACGGTACCGACGTCGGGAAGATCCTCGACGATCTCGAGCCCCGCCGTTCCCTGGCCCGCAATGATGCGCGCGTCGTCGTAAGGCGGCACGAGCACGCTGCCGCTCTCCCGCGCGAGCTGCTCCGCCCGCTCCATGCGATCGGAGGTAGTCGTACCCGCGAGCTCGACCTTGCCACCGAGCCGCTCGACGCCGGCGCGCTTCACTGCGGTGACGGTGGTGGGCATGACGAGCGTCGCATGGATTCCGAAAATGCGCGCCGCGAAGGCAACGGCCTGTGCGTGATTCCCCGACGACGGCGCGATCACGCCGCGCGCACGCGTTGCGGCCGAGAGGCCGGCGAGAAAGACGTACGCGCCGCGGAACTTGAAGGCACCGCCGCGCTGCAGCATCTCTGGCTTCACGAAAATCTCCCCCGCGCCGAGGTGCTGCGCGAGATCGTCTGCGGGGAGAAGTGGCGTGCGCACCGCCACGCCGAGAAGCAGACGCGCCGCTGCCCGGATCTCGTCCAGCGAGACCAGGGCAATCGAGTCCGGCGTCGCGGATTCAGCCGCGGTCGCGGACGCGGCCATTATCGCTACCCTTCCTCATCTTCGTCGGGCAGTACTCCCACTGGCTCGTCGATACCGTCGTCCGCACCATCGTCATCCTCGATCACCACGCGCGCGACATCGCACACGAAATCTCCCTCGTCGAGATTCACGAGCTTGACTCCCTGCGTGTTTCGTCCACTCACGCGAATTCCCTTGACGGGCATGCGGATGACGATTCCCTGCTTCGTGATGAGCATCAACTCGTCGTCCGGGAGAACTTCCTTGAGCGCGACCACTTCACCCGTCTTCTCCGTGCGATTGAGCGTGAGGATTCCCTTGCCGCCGCGCTTCTGCACACGGTACTCCTCGATCGGCGAGCACTTCCCCATCCCGCGCGCCGTCACGACGAGCAGCGTCGCATCGCGCTTGATCACGACCATCCCCTTCACCTGATCCCCTTCCGACAGATCGACGCCTTTCACGCCGGTCGTATCGCGTCCCATCTCCCGGACATCCTTCTCGTGAAAGCGAATCGAGAGGCCGTACTTCGTCGCCAGCACGATGTCGTTGTTCCCTTCCGTGATCTGCACGTCGATCAGCTGATCTCCAGCCTCGATCTTGATCGCCTTGATGCCGGTCGAGCGCGGATTGCCGTACTCCGTGAGCGCCGACTTCTTCACCGTACCGAGCTGCGTGACGAAGAGCAAATACTGCTTGTCGCTGAACTCGCGCACCGGGACCATCGCCCGGATGGTCGTATCGACGGTGACGTTGATCAGGTTCACGACCGGCTTGCCCTTGGCTGCACGCCCCGCGAGCGGGATCTCGTGCACCTTCAGCCAGAAGCAGCGGCCATCGCTCGTGAAGAACAGGATGTAATCATGTGTGGACGCGATGAACAGGTGCTCGACGAAATCCTCGTCCTTGAGACCCTGCCCGTTCAGTCCCCGCCCGCCTCGTCGCTGCTTCTTGTACGTCGAGACAGACGTGCGCTTGATGTACCCCGAGTGCGACACGGTGACCACCATGTCCTCCTCGGCGATCAGATCCTCGATCGTGAACTCGCCCTCGTCGCTCGTGATCTCGGTGCGACGATCGTCTCCGTACTTGTTTGAGAGCGCCGTCAGCTCGTCCGTCATGATCTGCATCCGGCGCTCGCGTGAGCCGAGGATGGCGCGCAGCTCCTTGATCTCGGCGCGTACTTCGGCGAGCTCTGCTTCCAGCTTCTCGATCTCGAGGCCGGTGAGCTTCGCGAGGCGCATGTTGAGGATCGCTTCCGCCTGCCGCTCGGAGAGCTTGAAGCGCGCCTGCA
>JBDTXL010000138.1:0-5953 GCA_040006195.1 Gemmatimonadota bacterium
GGCGCACGACGTCGACGTTCTTCCAGCACATGGCGGAAGACATTCAGACGTATCTTCGCGATCAGATGCCCGTGTGGCGCGAAAAGCATCCCGGTGTCGAGGAGATGCGCGTTGCGGTCATGGGGTGTATCGTGAACGGCCCGGGAGAATCGAAGCACGCGAACATCGGGATCTCACTGCCGGGAACGTTCGAGGAACCCAAGGCGCCGGTGTACGTCGACGGAAAGCTCAAGCTCACGCTCAAGGGCGACGCGATCGTTCCCGAGTTTCTCGCGATACTCGAGGACTACGTCGCGCGCAGTTATCCCGAGCGAGTTTCCTCGCCGGCGTAGCGCTCGAGCGAGCGCACGACATCGTGCAGCTCCTCCATTATCGGAAAGCGAAAGCCCACTTCCGCGAGCCGGTCGTGAAGGCGGCGGTACCACTGGATCGTTGCCTGTCGCCCCGATGTGAAGCGCGACCACACCGCTTCCGGAAAATCCGTACGGCGCAGATCTGCGAGCAGCGTTCCACCGCTTTGCAGATGATCCGCCGCCGCGATCCAGCGCGCGCGGTCGTCAGCGTGCGCCAGGCGATCGAGGAGATCGTCCTTGCGCTCGTGGTGTGAGAGCTCGATCCCCTCATCATCGTAGCGGCGCTCGATGACCGCGAGCACCGTCGACAACACCGACTCTCCGAACTTGTCCCCCACGCGTCGATTCAGCATCTCGGCCGTGTACCCATCGCGAACGCAATCTTCGACGACGTCGTGGAGGATCCCCGCAACCAGCGTTGGATCATCCTGGGCGTAGCGCGCGAGAATCACTGCGAGATTGGGCGCGGCGGTGAGATAGGGGTAGCGGGTTCCCTTTCTCACTTGCTGATCATGATGCTTCGCAGCGAACGCGAAGGCGTGGTTGATCGGATCGGAGTAGCCGGCCATAGGGGCAAAAAGTTACCGCAGCCTGCGGCACGCGGATAGCGCGCCTCAGAGCTGAATGGCGCGTACGAAAATGATATCGAGTGTGATGAGCGCGAGCGCTTGCGCGACAATGCCGATACCCGCGCCAACGAGGCCGAGCCGCTTGACGTAGATCCAGCCGCCGATCGCGAGCGTGAGTCCGACGAGGATCGCGCCGGCTTCCACCCCGATGGCCATCCACAGATCGCGGGTAAGGAGCGCCGCGCCTTCGAAATCCCGAAGTGGAATGTCACGATAGGCATAACCTGCCCAAGCGAGCTCGGCAATTCCCCAGATTGAGCTTTGGACGGCGAACTGGGAGGCGAGTGGGGCCCGTATTCGGCGGAGGGAAAGGACAAGTAATAGTAAGCCGCCGACGAGCACGCTCGCTCCAGCCCAGATCAGGAGCTGCAACAGGTGCTGCCGTTCAAACGCCTGAAGGGTGTCAGCCCACATAATCCCCGCAAAAAGTAGCAATCGATGCTACAAGGTAGCCCAGCGGCCATGAGACGTTACGTGCCGGATGCAGTTCATCACGCCAGTTGATACCGCCTTAAACTCGCCTAACTCGCCGCGGCGCTGGCACCCGCGTCGCGCATGGATGCTGCAGCGGAGCTCGCTGCCACCCAGCGCTGAAAAGCTGAGTGGCGAACCGAAGCGAAACGTTACAGCTATGAAATGAATCACTCCACGTTTCGCCGGAAATGAGCCGGCGGCGTGATAGATCGAAGTCTTGGTGTGATAGACGCCGGTCATAAATCGTCCATTACTACTGGACCTGGAATGGGCGGAAAAACGCTCCGTTCCTGTCGTCGAACGCAAGGTACGATGAACGCCTGTCGTTGGAGAGATGGGCCGCTCATTCAGTTCCGGAGCTCGCATGATTGAACGAGGACGGATGCAAACTGCCCGCACGCTTCGCAAATGTGGCTTCACGCTGGTCGAGATGCTCATCGTCGTCACGATGATCGGCATCATGACCGGTATCGCCCTGTGGCGCGTGGACATCGCGCGCTACCAGGTGAATGGCGACATCCAGTCGATCGGGACGACACTCATCGCGTCGCAGCGAGAGGCGATCGCGAAGCAGCACAACGTGATCGTGGTGTTCGACACCGCGGGGAATCGACTCCGCATCGTGTGGGATGCGAACAACAACGGTGCGTTCGACGACGGCGAGCATTCGCGCATGGTGTACCTCGGCGATCGCGTGCGCTTCGGGCTGGGGACGGCACCGGCGATGGCGATGGGCGGCAACTCGGTGAACTTCACGGACACCGAGAGCTCCACGGGGCTTCCGGCAGTGACGTTCTACCGCAACGGAAGCGCGAGCGAGGCGGGGGGCGCGTACATCACGTCGTTGCGCTCGATCGGCGATCCGAAGTACGTGAACGACAATCGTGCAATGCGCGTCGAGCGCGCCACCGGTCGAGCGGAGTGGTGGCACTATGACGGGACGACTTGGGTGAGAGGCTTCTGATGCGAAATCAAATGCGAAATCAAACGCGGCGACGCGGATTTTCACTGGTCGAGATCATGGTCGCGCTGACCATCCTCATGATCATCATCCTGGGTCTCGCGAACACGACGATTTCGTTTCTCCACGAGACGACGATCGATACGGTGCGCGTGCGCGCGCAGTCGTTCGCGGATATGCGGATCGCGGAAGTGCGCGGCTATCAGGACTACACGACGCTGACGTCGACCTTCAATAACACGGATGTCCCGGAAGCGGGCTTCAATCGAACGACACAGGTCGTCCGCGACAAGTCGGCGACTTCGACGTGCAATAATCCATTGGGATGCCCGAAGAACGACGTCACGCGCGTGACCGTGACCGTGACGAACGCCGGACTCGCTGCACCCGTGTCGCGAACCGTCGCCATCTCGTCGTACTAGGTGATGATGATGCCAATACACAAACGCAAGGGATTTTCGCTGATCGAGCTCATGATCGCCATCGTCGTGATGGCCGTCGTGCTCGCCGGCACGATGAACTTTTTCATGGGACAGTCGCGGACATTCCGGAAGGCCACTACGGACATGGTGCTTCTGCAGAATGCGCGTTTCGCCACGGATCTGCTGAACGAGCATTTCCGTTCAGTCGGCGCGAATCTGTCGGTCGGCCAGCCGTCGGTGATCTATGCCGACCAGAATACGCTCGCGTTCAACGCGGATTATGCGACGAACGTGGCGGGCGATATCGACGCGATCTACTACGAGCCGAAGGCGCCGACGAGCGAGACGCAGTCCTTGCTGCAGGCGCAGGCATTCACAATTCCGAATTCTGCGCCGGCGCTCACATATCCGAAGGCAGACTATATCGGCGGCGGCGGCGTGGCGAGCCCGGCGGAGGCGATCACGTTCTGGTTCGCGCCGGATACGGAGACGACGCGCGCGGATGACTACGTGTTGCTTCGTCAGGTCAATGCGAGTGCACCAGAAGTAGTCGTTCGCAATGTGCTCGCGGATTCCGTCTATCCGTTCTTCCGCTACATGTATCTGAAAATCGGCGCGGGCGGCGTGCAGTCGATCGACACGGTGCCCGGCGCGAGCTTTCCGCGAACGTACGAGACGGACACCGTTATCTCGAACGATCGCGTGCGCGGAGTCATCATCTCATTCCAGGTCACGAACGGGCTATCGGATACTGCACAGCGCACGCGTCCCGTTTCCGTGATTGCGTCGCTGCCGAATGTCGGCATGCGCCAGCTGCAGACGTGTGGTGCGAAGCCGCTCCCGGTGACGGCCCCTGTTGCGACAGAAGTATCTCCCGGCGTGATCAAAATTGTCTGGACAGCCAGTCCCGATGAGAACGGGGGCGAGCGCGACGTAATGCGCTACGCGTTGACGAGAAACGCCAGCTTCGAGCCTGGAGTTTGGACGAATGTCGCTTCGATACCGGCTGGCGGAGTCTACAACATCACCGACTCTGGTCTCGCGACCAATGTCACCTATTCATATGCAGTTGCAGCGCAGGACTGTACACCGGCCTTCTCTCCGCCAGTATCGTCTGGCGGGGTGATGCCAAATTGACTCCTTCAGGAGAATCACCCATGCCCAAGCCGCGCGTTCGAGAGAAACGCGGTGTAGCGCTCATGGCAGTACTCCTCGTCACTCTGGCGATCGTTGCCATCGTGATCGTGGCGTCCACCACGACGCTCAACGCCCGATTGATCTCGCAGAACAGCGAGCGATCGACAGCTCTATACAACGTCGCCCAAGCTGGCATCGAAGAGGTTCGGAATACGCTCAATACGCACCCGGGCGATCCGACGTTCTTTAAAGACAGCGGCGAAGTTATGGTCGAGGATCACGTGCCCGTGAAGGATGCGAGCGGAACGGTCATTCCTCACGTCTTCCGCACGTCGTGGGCTGGCCCGAGTTTCAGCACGAGCGGCCAGTATGGCATCTACGGCACCATCATCGTGAAGGCCGAGGATGATTTCGGCAACGCGGTCTATCATCGCGGCACGGTCTTCCAGGACACCTTCGCGAAGTACGCCTATTTCTCGAACAACGAGAACGGCATTTACTTCGGCGGCGGCGACCAGGTGTACGGTCCGGTGCACTCCAACGACAAGCTCAGCATCGCTCCGTCAGGCGTCGAGTTCCATGATGCCGTGACGACGTCGAAGACCGTCATTAATCCTGCAAGCGGCATTTGGGACAAGGGATACACCACGCTCGTTCCCAGTATTGCGATGCCGACGACGAAGGTGTTCGGTCAGCTTGCGAGTCTCGCCATCGCTGGGAAGTCGAAGATCGACGGTGGATTGACCGGTGGCGTCGGTGAAGCAACGACGCGCATCGAGTTCCTCGGCGTGGATCTCAATGGCGACGGCGACGTGATGGACCCGAACGAAGGGTTTATGCGTGTATGGTCGTCGAACGCGCTACCGGCGGCCCAGCTGTTGAAGGCCGCACAGTACAATGCCGCTTCGTTCGATTTCTTCTCCAGCGGCGGCGCCGCGAGCGGTGACTTCGTCACCGCGGGCGGCACGGGACTCGGCACGAACGAGAACTGCGGTTGGTATTCTGGGCTTAACGACTTCACGCCGTTGAGCCAGATCAATGGCAAGGACGCGCGGGCATTGGTGCTCACGAATGCTTTTGCGCACTGCTTTCTTGGTGGAGACCCGCGCCTTAATTCGGCCGCGGGCCAGCGCGATGTATTCTACCCGACGAACAGTTACGGCGCATGGCTGCCCGCCCCCGGCGGGCCGAACGCCCTCGCAGTCGCCGCAGGTCGTCCGGATGCAGCGTATCTCTGGCCGATCAGCCACGAGCTCAACCCTGAATTCCAGGGCGTGGTCTTCGTGAATGGCAAGGTCATCGTGAGCGGAGTGGTCAACGGCCACCTCACACTCGTCTCTCCGAACGAGATTACGATCGGCGACAACATCACGTATGCAAACGACGTTTCGCTCTGCAAGGACTACCTGGGCATCATCTCTGGTACCAACGTCGTCATGGCGAACAATATGTTGTTGTCACCCATGGAAACGGTTGGCGCACTCCCGGATAAGGTCGTGCACCTCGGATCGTCGGCGTCGGTGCAGGTTAACGCATCGATTCTCGCACTCGGTTCGTTCATGGTGCAGGACTATGACCAGGGCGTGCCGGAAGCAGAGGTCTGCGAGCTGGTGAAAGCTGGCCGCGGATGCCTCTATCTTACCGGCGGCATCATTCACGGCACGCGTCAGCCGGTAGGTACACTTGATGCCACCGCGACAAATGGAGAGACGGGCTACATCAAGCGCTACACGTTCAATACGTGCGGCCTGACGCAGCCACCGCCGTACTTCCCGACGACCGGTCGCTTCGCTTCGAATCGCACATTCGAGGTGAATCCGGTGAACTTCGATATCCATCCCTACTACAGGATCAGCGCACCGGTCTCACTGGTGACGTTCACGCCGGCCCCACCGGCTCCGCCGCCGCCACCGCCGCCACCACCGGCGCCACCGGCACCGCCGCCGCCGCCGCCACCACCGCCGCCGCCACCGCCGC
>JBDTXL010000139.1:0-7485 GCA_040006195.1 Gemmatimonadota bacterium
CAGCTCTTCCCGGCGCTCATCTCCAAGGCGCGGCGCCTCGCGGGCGTCGCGAGCTAGGGGGTTACGATGAGCCGCGAGCGTGTGCTCGTTGCGATGAGCGGCGGCGTGGACTCGTCCGTCGCTGCGGCGCTGCTGGTCGAGCAGGGGTACGACGTGATCGGCGCGACGATGAGGCTCTTCTGCTACGGCGACGAGGTGCCCGATCGCCCGTGCTGCTCCCTCGACTCCATCGATGATGCTCGGCGCGTGTGCGAGGGGCTCGGCGTTCCGCACTACGTGCTCAACATGGAAGATGCATTCGGCCGCGATGTGCTCCAGAACTTCGTGGACGAGTACGCGCGCGGGCGCACGCCGATTCCGTGCGTGCGCTGCAACTCGTTCACGAAGTTTCGCGATCTCCTGGCGAAGGCGGATGCGGTCGACGCGCAGTGGATCGCGACCGGGCACTACGCGCAGGCGCGCGGCGGGGAGCTGTTCAGGGGGCTCGATCCTGCGAAGGACCAGAGCTACTTCCTGTGGGGCATCGACCGCGCGGTGGTGAGCCGGATGCTGCTGCCGGTCGGTGCGCTGACGAAGGCGGAGACGCGGGCGCGCGCGCGGGCGTTAGGATTGAGCGTCGTTGCCGACAAGGCGGAGAGTCAGGACATCTGCTTCGTGCCTGGCGGTGATCATACCGTTGTTCTGGCGAAGCATCTCGCTATTGGCGACGCGGCGTTGTCGCGGGGACCGATTCTGCTGAGCGATGGGCGGAAGGTGGGCGAGCACGAGGGGTTCGCGCGATTCACGATCGGGCAGCGACGCGGGCTGCCGGGTGGATACGCGGAGCCGATGTTCGTGACGGCGATTCGGCCGGCGGAGCGCGCGGTGGTGATCGGGCCGAGGGATGAGCTGCTCGGGCGGGGGATCATCGCGCGGGAGATGAACTGGCTGGTGGCGGATGCGCCGGGGGTCGGGGCGCAGGTGGAGGTGCAGATTCGGCATCATGCTGCTGCTGCGAGGGCCGAGATCGTGAGGATGGAGGGGGAGGAGATCGAGCTGGCTCTCGACGAGCCGGTGAGCGCGATCTCGCCGGGACAGTCGCTGGTGCTCTATAGCGGTGCGCGAGTGCTGGGTGGCGGGGTGATCGAGGCTGGATGCGTGGTTGGGGCGGAGCGAGGGGTGAGGGCGCGGCTGCCGATCTTCGCTGCGTAGCTGACAGTCCGCTATCGCCGCTCCTCCATCAGCGCCAGCATATTCCCCTCCGAATCCCTGAACGCCACGAGCCACAGCTCGTGGTCCGGCATCTTCGCGATCATGTGCGGCTCGTCGATGAACGCGACTCCCTTCCCTGCGAGCTCGCTCTGCACGCTCTCGATGTCTGACACGAAGAAGTAGAGCACCGACGTCCCCGCCGCCTCGCCCTCCGCCCTGCTGAGCATCAGCCGCGTCGTTCCACTCTGAAAGAACGAGAGCTCGGGGCCCGCATCGAAGAGGTGCGTCACTCCCAGCGCATCGCGATAGAAGTCCCGCGCACGCGCGACGTCGTTGCACACGATCGCGATCTGGCCGATGCGGCTGTCGCTCAGATTCGGCATGGGGCGCCTCCGCAGGATTCGCGCGGCCCTTGCTCCAATGAGCGCGCGCGAGGTTAGTTACTGGAGCTAACTATCTGATAGTTACCTTAGCTAACTAATAGTATTGCGCATGGCACCCGCCGCCACAAGATCCCGCCGCCCTCGCCTCCGCACCGTCGAACTCGCCGAGCGCCTCCATTCCGCGGCGCTCCACCTCCTGCGCCGCCTCCGGCGCGAGGATGACGCCTCCGGCCTCCCTGCCCCGCAGCTCTCCGCCCTCTCCGTCATCGTCTTCGGCGGACCCATCACCCTCGGCGACCTCGCGCGCGCCGAGCAGGTGCGGCCGCCGACGATCTCGAAGCTGATCGTCCACCTCGAGGCGAAAGGGCTCGTCGATCGAGTCGCCGATGCGAGCGACAGGCGGGTTGTGCGCGTGAAGGCTACGAAGCGAGGTACGAAGCTCCTTCACGACGGCCGCCAGCGGCGCGTCGCAGCGCTCGTCGCGTCGCTGAGCGCGCTCCCACCCAGCGAACGCGCGTTGCTCGCGCGCGCGTTACCGGTGCTCGAAGGCATTTCGGGTACAGCGCAAGCGCAGTAACAGCTACGCGCCCTTCTCCGCCTCGAGATCGATCGACGCCGAATTGATGCAGTAGCGGAGCCCGTTCTCTCCCGGGCCATCCGGAAAGACGTGCCCCAGATGCGCGTCGCACGCGCTGCACAGCACCTCGGTTCTCCGCATCCCGTGCGACGTGTCGTGCGATTCGGCGACCGCCGTTCCATCGATCGGTGCCGTGAAGCTCGGCCATCCGCAGTGCGCATCGAACTTCGTCTCCGACGCGAACAGCGGCTCGCCGCATCCGGCGCACTTGTATGTCCCGGCATCCGTGGTCTTCGTGTACTTCCCCGTGTGCGCGCGCTCGGTCCCCTTCTCGCGCATGACGCGGTACTGCTCCGGCGTCAGCTGTGCGCGCCACTCGGCGTCCGTCTTCGTCACCTTCTTCGCCATGCCATCCTCCATGAGGCCCGACTCAAATTTACGACGACCGTCAAGGGCTGGCCGCAGCCTTTCGCGTCGACGTATCCACACCGTTGATCGCCACGCCACGGCGCCCCGGAGTCGCGGCCGCGAGATCGGGGGCGGGATCGTAGATGAGACGCCCCGAGTCCGCCGGTATCGTTACGCGCTCGACCGTCGGTGTCGCGCTCACCGCGGCCTGGCGGCGCACACGCGCGGCCTCGCGCTGCACCCGCGCATCGGCGCTCTCACTGCACGCGCCGAGCGCACCGCACATCGCGAGCGCGATCATCCCCCACTTCAGCTCACGACACATCCGCCACCTCCTCCCGGTCATCGGAGCGCGCGCCCGCGCTGAGCCATGCACTCATGCTCCCAGCGCTCGACGCGAGCTGCCACTCATGCCAGATCCACAACGCCATCGCGCGATGGGCGCCGTCGCTCTCCCCTTCCGCGACGCACCGTTCCAGCAGCCAGCGCTCGAAGCTCTCCGCTGTCGGCTCTTCGCGAACTGCGGCTTCGAGGATGACGCGCTGGACATCCAGACCGATCGAGTCAGCCGTCGTATTCCGCGAGCGGCGCCGACGGCGCCCCTCGCTCGCGTCGAGCGCATCGAGCAGCCCCTTGCACAGCTGCGCCGGAGTGACGTTCACGAGTCGCTCGCCAGGATCGGTGCCCATCCCGGCCGCGTGGGTCGCACGTAGCCACGGTCCTGCGCCACGAGATCGAGCGGGATCGTCGAGATGTCGACCCAGAGCAGTGCGCGCGTCGTGAGCGCATCGAAGGTCGTTACGCTCTTCAGATAGCCGTGACAGCTCTCGCATGTCTCCACTCGGCGCAAATGCTCCTCACCCTCCGCGTGCAGGGAGCCGAGCTTGTCGTGATCGAGCTCGTCGCAGAAAGCGCAGTGCAGCAGCGGGAGCGACCAGTCCGTGCTGCACGCACCGCAGCGCAGCCGGCGCTCACGCTCGATCCCGCGATTCTCGGCGAGCGTCGGCCACGCGCCGCAGGTTGGGCAGTATCCCCGCTGCCACGCGCTCGCCGCCGCGTCATCCCCAGCGCTCGCCGCCGCACGCAGCACCGGCATCGCAGTCACCTGTGCGAGCAGTGCGAAGGCGTCGATGCTCGTGCCGCAGCGCTCAGCCATCTCCGCGAGCGCGCTCTCATCGCGCTGGATCGCGGCGCGGACCGCCGCGCGCGCAACGATGTCGCTTGCGAGCGCTACACCCGCCGCCTCGGCCAGTCGCCGCAGAAGGGCCTGTGCGCGCGCGTCGTCGAGCTCGAGCTCCGCGCCGTGCAGCAGCGGCGCCGCCGCCGGTCGCCTCGCCGGCGCGGTCACCGCCGAGCTCCACGCACGAGCATCTTCCGCGAGCGCAATCTCGAGTAGATCGAGCCACGGCTGCCACGTCGGGTCTACTTCGGTCGATGCGCCGCCGGGAAGTCCCCCGGCAATCCCGACTGGGGCAGTGGTCCAGGGCATTCCGCTTTGGGCAAGAGACATGGAGTGCGTGAATACATGAGCGAGCCTCCGTGCAGTTGGAGCGAGTCGCTTCGATTGCCGATGTCGGCGCCGGCGCCGCCACCACGCGTGCGCTTGGCCTCCGGACTCACACACGCGCTCACGACCACGAGCGCGACGACCAGCGAGCATCGCACTATCGAACCACCTGCGTGCCGACGACGTGGACCGCCTCGGAGGACAGGATGATCACCGTGCGCAGGAGAAATCCGCCGACGAGCACCAGCACCGCCGGCAGCACCACGCCATGACTCGGCCGCCGCTGGATGAAAAACGGCACCACGATTCCCGCGATGATGACGCCGAGCAGGAGAAGCACGCCCCAGCCGTTGAAGAACACGATCGCGGCGTTGCCGAGCGACACGAGAAATGCGGCCATGACGGCGAGCTCGAGCACGAGCGTGATGTTGTCGAAGCGCGCGAGCCATTCTCGCGTGGGCGTCTCTCCCACGCGGCGCCAGTGCGACGCCAGCAACAGCGCCGCCAACGATGTGGACACGGCCGAGAGGAGAAAGAGAACGCCGAGCCACGCGGAGTCGGACCACATGGGACGGTTCGTTGCCGCGAGGAGGATGCCCGTGTAGCCGGCCAGCGCGAGCCCGGAGGCGATTCCACCGAGGGCACCGACGGTCACGAGCGCAGGCATCGTCAACACGCGAACGATGCGGGCGATCGGCTTTGGCACCCAGGCCACATCGACGAAGCTCTGCGCCGCTGCGCCGGTAGCGAACGCGCTGAACACCAGCAGAATCCACACGCCATCCGACATCGGGGACCACCACTTGAACATCGGAAGCAACGTGTGATTCTGAATCACCATATGCCAGAAACGAAGCGGCGACGAAAGGTCGACGATGAGAAGGATGCCGCTGACCACGGCCGCGATAAGCGAGAGCACGCTCGCGATCTGGATGTACGCACGATCTTCCGGGCGGCCGAACATGCGCAGCAGCCCCGCGAGCATGAGTGCGCCGCCCCCAATGCCGCCGACGAAGAAGTACAGGATGATGATCCATCCATAGTCGGGCGACGCAGTGAAGAAGGTGCTCGGCAAGCTCGTCTGCACGCTTACTCCTCCACGTGGGTGGACGCGCTCACTTCGCGCATTCGACTCGCGCGAAGCGTGAGCGCACCAACGAACGCCAATACGACCGAACCGATCGTCGAGAGCAGCCCGCCCTTCGTGTTGTTGCGCGAGGGCAGCTTCGGGTCGCGCGGCAGCCCGTAGACCTCGGGCTCATCGACGAGCAGATAGAACGAGTTGAGCCCGCCGAGTGGTCCATTGGGATCGGCACCGTAGAGGTACGCGCGTGTCTCGCCCTGCTCGCGAAGCTGCACCGCGCGTGCCTCCGCGCGCACGCGCAGCTCGGAGATCGGGCCGAACTGAATCGAGTCCGTGGGGCACGCCTTCGAGCAAGCGGGCTCCAGCCCCACGCTCGTGCGGTCGTAGCACAGCGTGCACTTCTGCGCGGTATTCGAGACGTGATTGATGTCGATCACGCCGAACGGACACGCGCCGATGCAGTCGCGGCAGCCGTTGCACGTGTCCGACTGGATGACCACTGTGTCGAACTCCGTACGAATGATCGCACCCGTCGGGCAGACCTCGAGACAGGGCGCCTGCACACAGTGCTTGCATACGTCGCTCATCATGAGCCAGCGCCCTTCATACGGCTCGGGGAACTGCTCGATGAACTTGACGTGCCTCCACGAGTCGCCACTGAGGCGGAGTGTATTGTCGTAGCTCTGGCCGCTCATCTCGAGATGCGCGCCGCCATCACCGCGCGCGGGGAGCTGATTCCACTCCTTGCACGCGACCTCGCACGCCTTGCAGCCGATGCAGATGGTCGTGTCGGTGAAAAACCCGGTGGGCTCGGGCTTGCTCGATGGCTGCGCAATGCGCGGCGCGATCGGCGCCGCACTCTGAGCCACGATGGGGAGGACGCGCGTGCCCACTAGGCTTTCTCCACATTGCACACGAACGCCTTTGCCTCATGGATCGACACGTTCGGATCGCCGACCCAGCTCGTGAGATTGTTCGCGACGTCGCCCACCGCGAGCCCCTGCCATCCCCAGTGCCACGGCAGCCCGACGTGATGCACCTTTTTTCCGCCGAGCATCATGGAGCCGATGCGATTGGTGACGAGCGCCTTCGCGCGCACCGTGTGGCGCGGCGACGTGATCTTCACGAAGTCGAGATTCGCTATGCCGCGCTCCTGCGCCAGGTCACGACCGATCTCGAGGAAGAGCTCAGGCTGCAGCTCAGCCAGATACGGCAGCCAGCGACTCATCGAGCCCGAGAGATAATGCTCGGTCAGTCTGTACGTCGTGATGATGCACGGATAGCGCGGATCGCCGACGGGCGCGATCTGATTGTACGGCTTCCCACGCGCCCACCACTTGAGCACGGGGCTCGACTGCTGCTTATAGAGCTCGTTGTGCACCGGAGACTCGACCGGCTCATAGTGGGAAGGGAACGGTCCATCGACGAGCCCCGTCGGTACGAAGAGCCATCCCTTGCCATCGGGCTTCATGATGAACGGGTCTGTTCCCGAGTGCGCGTCGAGTCCGATGCTGCCCGGCTTCGCGAGCGACTGCGGCGACTTCGTCACCGTGAAGTCCGGCACATCGTAACCGACCCATCGCCCCGGAACCGGAGCGATCCCCGTCAGCGCATCGGGCGGATTGTGCACGGATGCATCCCACCAGACCCAGCGCTTGCGCTCACTCCAGGGCTTCCCCGACGGGTCCGCGGAGGCGCGATTGTACAGGAGCCGGCGATTCGCCGGCCACGCCCAACCCCAGTTAGCCTCGGCCCTCGCGACCACCGGCAGGTCCGGCTCGCGCCGCGCCGCGAGATTGTGTTCCCATGCCGGGAACACTCCGCAGTAGATCCAGCTTGCACACGTCGTCGAGCCATCGTCCTTGAGATCGGCGAAGCCGCTCAGCTGTTTCGTGATGTCGGTCGAGTGGTATCCGTTGATCTCGCGAAGAAGCTTGAGCTCGTCCGGCTCGCCCTTTTCATTCGGCGCCTCGGCCGATGACGCATCGCGATCATAGTCCCAGACGAGATTCTTCCACCCTTCGTCGCGCGGGGTGGAGCTGTTCGCGTACTTCTTCTTGAGCCGCTTGCCGAGCTGATAGTAAAACCATGTGTCGGTGCGGCAGTCGCCCGGCGGCTCGGCCGCCTTGAAGTGCCACTGCAGGAGCCGCTGCGTATTCGTGAAGCTCCCGTCGTATTCGCCGACCTGGGTCGCCGGAAAGAAGAACACCTCGGTTTTGATGTCCTCCACCTTGACCGAGCCGTCGGCGATCTCCGGCCCGTTCCTCCACTGCTCCGCGGTTTCGGTGAGCCAGTTGTCCTTCACCACCAGCCAATCGAGCTTCCGCATCGCCGC
>JBDTXL010000140.1:0-3571 GCA_040006195.1 Gemmatimonadota bacterium
CGCTTCCGACGACGGTCGCGGACTCACAACGACAGATCGCCAGCGCCGCGCTGGCTGCCGTATCGAGTATGGTGACGCGGCCGCTCTTCCAGATTGCCGCATGGCCGTCAACGCTTCCCGCGACGGTCCCGTCGTTCGCAATCGCGGTCGGGATAATCGGAAGCGTTATTCTCTCGTGCGCCGCCCCGCGCCAGAGAATCCCCCCGGACGCAGTGGCGCCGACTACATCTCCACTGTCGTTCAACGCGACCGCCGTCTCACTCCCCGGGAGATTCACGCGGGAATAGTCGGCGAACGATTCTGGAGGGAGATCGGAGAGCTGGCCGGTTGTTCCCGTCTTTGGGGCGAGGCCGCGATCACCGCTACACCCGATGGCGGCCGCCATCGATACCAGGGCTAGTCGTAACGCGATCGACCGCATGACCGACCTCTCGAGATCCGCTCGACTCGTGGAGTCGAGCTCGTGGCACAGGGTGCGAGATTCATTCATTTCACGAGAACATCAGCGCTTCGTGAGGGACTGCTGTCACTTCACAATGGGAACTCGATTCTACGGAGTCAATGGCACAATGTGATGCAGCCGGATGGTCTGCTTCGCGGGAGCTTCGTCGTACTCGATCAGCTCGGTATTACGAAGGCGCAGCCCTAGCGCAGGGAGCAGCTCGAAGAACTGCTCGACCATCGGACGCCCCGGATCTGCAATGGTGGCGATGCCGCCGGGCGCGAGCGCACGCGCGATGACATTGGCCACAAGCGGCGGATATCTGTCCTCGTAGAGCACGTCGGCGGCGACGACGCGATCGAAAACGCCCAGGTCGGTGGGGAGAACGCGCCAGTCGATCATGCGAGTGCGCGGCTCGCGCTCGAGCGTTCGCCAGGCGTTCGCGCTCGTGAAGAGGAGCGCATCGTCATAGTAGTCGCTCGCGAGCACATCGTAGCCCGCGCGAATCGCACCGATGGTTGCGAGGCCAAGCCCCGCTCCGAGCTCGAGCATGGTACGTCCGGCGCCGCTCTCCGCCGCGAGCGCGCGCGCGAGAACGCGCGACGACGGCCAGATATCCGCCCAGTATGGAAGGCGGTCGTCGCGGACCATGTCTTCTTCGCTGATCAGCGCGTCGGTGTTCTCGGGATGCATCAGATCGACGGTGCCGCCGGGAAGATCGACGCTCGAGTGCGCTATCACGAAGCGTCGCTCGAGCTCCTTCACGAGCGGCCGCCCGCGCAGCACGGTCATCGCGTCACAACGAGAAGTGCGTCGCGAGCTGTGCGTCGTCGGAGAGGAGGATCGCGTTGACCATCTCGCCGGCCTCGATGCGCGGGCGCTCCTGGGGAATCACAAGCAGCGCGTTGGCGACGGACATCGAAGTGAGTATTCCTGAGCCCTGCGGGCCGGTGAGTCGCGCGCTGAGCGTGCCGTCGGGCTTCACGGACACGATCGCGCGCAAAAAGTGCGTGAGAGCAGCGCCGATCTTCACCGGCTCCTCGAGCGTCACCGGGAGCGGGCGGCGGAAGAGCTTCGTGTGGCCGAGCATGCGGCGGAGAGCGGGGCGCACGAAGAGCTCGAAGGTCACCATCGTCGACACCGGATTTCCCGGTAGCCCGATCCATGGCATCTTGCCGAGCCACCCGAAACCGAGCGGGGCGCCCGGGCGCATGCGCACCTTCCACACATCGAGCGTGACGCCAGCCTCGGCGAGCACCGGGCGGAGATAGTCGAACTCGCCCGCGGAGATGCCGGCTGAGGTGATGAGGAGATCGCAGCCGGCGGCGCGATCGATGCGCGAGCGAATGTCCTGCGGATCATCGCGCGCGACGCCGAGGTTGACGGGGATGCCGCCGTTCAGGCGAATGAGCGAGTGGAGGGTGTAGCTGTTCGAGGTGACGATCTTCTTTCCATCGAGTGCTTCGGTGAAGCGGTCGAGGTCGACGATCTCGTCACCGGATCCGAAGAAGGCGACGCGCGGCTGGCGATACACGTCGACCGACGATGCACCGACAGAGGCGAGGACGCCGATCTGCGCGGCGCCAATCGCCTGTCCGCGGTCGAGGACCTGTGTGCCGGTGGTGATGTCCTCGCCGCGGTGGCGCACGTTGCGGCCCGCGTCGCGATCGCTGCGAATCGAGACGCGCTCGATTCCTCCATCGGTGTCTTCGAGGCGGATGACGGTGTCTACGCCCTCGGGGAGCGGAGCGCCGGTCATGATGCGAGTGCAGCTGCCTCCTTCCACTACGCGCGAAGGGAAGGCGCCGGCGGCGACGGTCTCGAGCACCGTGAGCGAGACGGGCTTTTCGGCTGTCGCGCCGTGGACGTCGCTCGCGCGCAGGGCATAGCCGTCCATCGCGGAGTTGTCCCACGCCGGGAGCGTGAGCGGCGAGACGATGGGCGTCGCGAGCACCCGGCCCAGCGCATCGAGCAACGCGACACGCTCGACGGAGAGTGGCTGGATGCCGGCGACTATTCGCGCGACAGCGTCCGATACGGTGAACACTACTGCGCGTTACGAAGCTTGAGCGACGCGAGCAACACGACGATGCGATTCTGCACGCTGTCGACCGCAGACTGCTTCGTGATCCAGTTATTCGCGAGCAGGCTGAAAATTACGGTGTGATCGTCGGCGGTGATCGCGTACCCGGAGAGCGAGCGCGCGTTGGCGACGGAGCCCGTCTTCGCGTGCACTCGTCCGACGGCAGCGGTGCCGAGCATGCGACGCTCGAGCGATCCGTCCACGCCTGCGATCGGGAGCGCGTCGTAGAACACGTGGAATGCGGTGTCAGCGCGAATCTTGTCGAGGACGCGCACGAGCGTCTCGGGACTCAGATAGTCGTAGCGCGAAAGTCCGCTGCCATCGCGAATGAGAAATCCGTCGGACTCCGCACCCCACGATTGGAGCTGGCGCTCGACCACCGCGCGGCCGCTGTCGGCGGAGCCAGTGCCTGTTTTCTCGAGGCCGAGCGTCTTGTAGAGAATTTCGGCGATCTGGTTTTGCGACGGCTTCTCGAGCGCGGCGAGGATCTCGCGAAGGGGCGGGGAGCGCACCACGAACAGCGCACGCATCTTCGCGTGATCGTACGGGATCGCGTCGGTGCCGCTCGTGCCCCAGTGACCGCTTCCCATCCCGATCCCACGCGACCGGAGCGCTTCGGTCAGCGCGGCAAGATACGCGCGGCGTGAGTCCGGATATACGTAGAGCACCGTATCCGTGGACGTCTTCAGCTTTCCACGCAGAATGAACGCGTTCCGAAGCTGGTTGAAGTCGAGACGAATGTTGCCGGTGTCGGACGGCGCGCTCTTCGCGCTGTTGAGCACGAACGGATACGCGCGAGAAGGGCTCGTCACCACGCTATCGGGTGCCTTCCCCGGCTTCCCGTACGCGATCAGCGTTCCGAATCCCTCATTGAAGTAGAGCGCATCGACTCCGGCACCGTAGTCCTCTCCGAGATCGTCCCACGACCATCCGAATCCGATCGTCGTATCGGGAAAGACATCCGGCGCCGCGCGGATGCCATCGGCGATCACCGTGATCCCGTGCGCGCGAAGCGAGTCCGCGATGTCGTACAGCGGCTTCATCGC
>JBDTXL010000141.1:0-1700 GCA_040006195.1 Gemmatimonadota bacterium
ACGTTGCGCCCGAGCGTCACGCGCGGCATCACGACGACGTTCTGTCCAAGATTGCACGCAGGTCCGATCGAGCAGCGCGCCATCACGTGCGCGAAGTGCCAGACCTTCGTTCCCGCGCCCAGTACGCGCTCATCATCCACGTACGCCGACTCATGCACGGAGGCGCCGTTCGGCAGCTCGCGCATCTCCGCCTCGTCACCGCGCGCCGCACGATCTCTCACGCGCGCTGATTCTCGCGCGAGAACGCCCTGAGCGGCAAGGCAATTTCGTGCTCGGAGCGCGCCGACTCGTAGATCGCGAGGATCAACTCGAGCGACTTCCGCCCCTCGCGGCCATCGGTCTCCGCCGCCGCCTCACCGCGCAGCACCGCGATCACGTTTTCGTAGTACGGCCGGTGCCCCGAGCCATACACCGAGAGCGGATTCGGCGCCGCGCGCAGCAGCTCCGCCTCGCGATCGATATCGTCGTACTCCGCGAACTCCCAGTGCTCGATGCGATTGAGCGCCGTGCCGCCGACTTTCACCGTGCCGCGCTCGCCGATCACGGTTATCGAGCCTTCCATATTCCGCGGATAAGCGAGCATCGTCACCTCGATCGTCCCGAGCGCGCCGTTCCGGAAGCGCAGAATCGCAACGCCGGTGTCCTCACTCTCGATGCGCCGCGCAAGCGTCGCCGTGCGCGCGGTCACCGACTCAACCTGGCCAACGAGCCACTGGATCATGTCGACGTAATGGCTCGCCTGATTCATGAAGGCGCCGCCGTCGAACTCCCACGTGCCGCGCCACGGCGCCATGTCGTAGTACGACTGCGGACGATTCCACCGGACGGTGGTATTCGCGAGATAGATGCGGCCGAAGCGTCCCGCATCGAGCGATCGCTTGAGCAGCTGAATCGATGGATTCAAGCGATTCTGCTTGACGACGAAGAGATGCACACCCGCGATGTCGCACGCCTTCACGAGTGCATCGGCTTCCTCGAGCCGCGTTGCCATCGGCTTCTCGGAAATCACGTGCAGCCCCCGCTCGGCCGCCATGATTCCCTGCCGAGGATGCATCCCACTCGGGGTACAGATCGCGACGGCGTCGGCCTGCGCCGTGTCGAGCATCTTTTCGTAGCTCGTGAAGAACGGCACGCCTGCCTTCTCGCCCGCAGCCTTCGCGCGTTCGGGCAGCTCGTCGCACACCGCGACGAGCTCGAGCTTCGGGTTCGACGTGATGGCGTCGATGTGCCGCTCACTGATCCGGCCGCATCCCACGAGCGAAATCCGAATCGGGCGATCGTCGCCGAGCACGCTCACGTATCGCTCCATTGTTGCTGTTTGTCGCTCAGGCGTGAGCGACGAGCGCGCGCTCCGGATGCAGCGGCTCGTGCTTCGCGCACGCGTTCCGCGTGTCGATCACGAGCTGCGCATGTCTGCACACGCGACTGTAATCAATGGACGAGTGATCGGTCACGACCATCACGGCATCTGCGTTTGTGAGCGCCGCGTCCGTGAACGCCACCGACACGCCGACCGCGCCCGCAGGCGTGTGCCCATCGGCGACGATCTCGGGCACGTACGGATCGTGATAGCTCACGATCACGCCCTTGTTCGTGAGCAGGTCGAGAATCTCGAGCGCCGGCGACTCGCGCAGATCGTCGATGTCCTTCTTGTACGCGACGCCGAGCACGAGCACCTTCGAGCCCTTGAGCGGCTTCCC
>JBDTXL010000142.1:0-3837 GCA_040006195.1 Gemmatimonadota bacterium
GAAGAGAAGACCGACAAGTCGGCGCAGAAGTTCCAGAAGGAGGCTGGCGAGAAGGCGCCCTTCCTCAAGTTCGTGCCGTTCATCTTTACCTCGGCGCTGACTGGGCAGCGAGTGACGAAGGTGCTCGAGACCGTGCTGCTCGTCGACGCTGAGCGCAAGAAGCGGATCTCGACGGCGCAGGTGAACACAACGCTCGGCGAGCTCACGGCGCGACTGCAGCCGCCGCAGGCCGCGGGGCGCGAGGTCAAGCTGCTCTATGCGACGCAGGTCGAGATCGAGCCGCCGACGATCGCGGTTTTCGGCAATCACCCCGATCTCGTGCCGGAGCATTACGTGCGCTACCTGCACAACGGCTTTCGCGAGGCGTGGGGCTTCAACGGAAGCCCGCTTCGGATCCTGCTGCGGAGCCGCGCAGCCTAGATGATGCCACTCGCGGGGTTGTTGATCGCATATCTCGCCGGCTCGATTCCCTTTGCGTATATCGCGGGGAAGCTCTTCAAGGGAATCGATCTGCGAGAGCACGGCTCCGGCAATCTCGGCGCGACGAACGTCTTTCGCGTGATGGGATGGAAAATCGCGAGCGTGGTAATGCTGCTCGACATGGCGAAGGGCGCGCTCCCCGTTTTATTACTGCCGGCGCGCTTCGCTCCGCAAAGCCCGGTGCTGTGGGCGATCGCATTCGGAGTGGCGGCGATTCTTGGCCATGTGAAGTCGGTATTTCTGCTGTGGAAGGGCGGAGGGAAGGGAGTCGCGACCGCGGGTGGAGTCTTCCTCGCGCTCGCGCCGGTTCCTTCGCTGATCTCGCTCTCGGTGTGGGGAATAGTTCTGTATCTCTCCGGCTACGTATCGCTCGCATCACTGGCCAGTGCGGTGACGCTCACGATCGCGGTGGCTGTCATGATGGGCCCGACGTCGCCGATTGCGATCACGTGCGCGTTGATCACTGCATTCGTGTTCTGGACCCACCGCGCGAACATCGGCCGGCTGAAGCGCGGTGAAGAGAACCGCTTCCGCCGCGGCGCGAAGGCGGTCGGCTGATGCGATGTGCGGTCGTTGGCGCGGGCGCGTGGGGAACGGCGCTGGCCGATCTGCTGGCGCGAAACGGCCACGATGTGGCGCTCTGGGCGCGCGAGCCCGAGGTGATTGCGTCGGTGAATGCGTCTCACGAGAACACGAGCTTCCTCGCCGGCGCGCGCCTCGACGACGGTGTCGTCGCGGAAGCGGATCTCGCGAGCGCCTGCGGCGGCGCGGCACTGGTGCTCTTCGCGACGCCCTCGCACGTGCTTCGCGGCATCGCGCGCACCGCAGCGGCCGCGATCGAGACCGACGCGACGATCGTCGTCGCGACCAAGGGGATCGAGCGCGAGACACTCGCCGTGATGAGCGATGTGCTCGCGGAGCAGTTTCCGTCGCACGCGGTCGTCGCGCTGTCGGGCCCGAGCTTCGCGGCGGAGGTCGTCGCGCGCCAGCCCACCGCGGTGGTCGCCGCGTCGGAGAACGCCGGTGCCGCCGCGCAGGTGCAGCGCGCGCTTTCGGGGGATGAGTTTCGCGTGTACACGCACGACGATGTGATGGGCGTCGAGCTCGGGGGCGCGCTCAAGAACGTGATCGCCGTCGCGACGGGGATCGCCGAGGGGTTGGGGATGGGCTTCAATGCGCGAGCGGCGCTGATCACGCGCGGGCTCGCGGAGATGACGAGGCTCGGCGTCAAGATGGGGGCGTCGCCGCTGACGTTCGCCGGGCTCGCGGGGATGGGCGATCTCGTGCTCACGTGCACGGGTGCGCTCAGCCGCAATCGCTCGCTCGGTGTCGAGATCGCACGGGGGACGTCGCTCGACGAGGCGCTCGCGCAACGGCACACGGTGGCGGAGGGAGTGATGACGACACACAGTGCGCGCGCGCTCGCGGCGCGCGAGGGGATCGAGATGCCGATCGTCAGTGCAGTCTACGGAATACTCTTCGAGCACCAACCACCCCGCGCCGCCATCGGTGAGCTGATGCGTCGCGAGCTTCGAGCGGAGGGAGACACATGAGCGCGGAGCCGGTGCAGGAGTTCTTCTCGATCGGGGAAGTGTGCGAGCTGACGGGACTCAAGCCGCACGTCCTGCGATACTGGGAGAGCCAGTTCAAGTTTCTGAATCCCGCGAAGAATCGCTCGGGGAATCGCGTCTACCAGCGGCGGGAGGTCGAGCTGGTGGTGCTCGTGAAGCACCTGCTCTACATCGAGAAGTACACGATCGACGGCGCGCGGCAGAAGGTCGACGAGCATCGCAAGAAGGGGCAGCTCAAGCCGAATGCGCGCCGCGCGCTCGACGTGCACACACTCGCCTCGATCGAGCAGGAGCTCGCCGAGGTGCTTACCATGCTCGGCGGGGAGGATCCGCGCACGTGACCGACGTCGCCTGCGTCATTCCCGCCTTCGATGCGGCGGGCACGCTCGCGGCGGTCGCGAGCGGGCTGCGCGCGTCGCTGCCGAACGCGCTGCTGATCGCCGTCGATGATGGCTCGTCGGACCACACCTACGATGTGGCGCAGGGAATCTGCGACCGGGTCGTGCGGCTCGATGTGAATCATGGGAAGGGCGCGGCGTTGCGCGCCGGCTTCGTCGTCGCCCTCGATGCGTGCGTAGCCTCGGTGATCACGATCGATGCCGACGGACAGCACGACCCCGCGCGCGCGCCCGAGCTGCTCGCGGCGCTCGTCAACGCCGATGTGGTGATCGGCGCGCGCGAGCGCACGCGCGGCGTGATGCCGATCGGCAGGCGAGTGACCAATGCGCTCGCGAGCGCGGCGGTCGGCGCGATCGTCGGCGTGCCCGTCCCCGATGCGCAGTCGGGGTATCGTGCCCTTCGTCGCGAGGTGCTCGAGGCGAGTCACGCGAGTGGCGACCGATACGAGTACGAGACGGAGCTCCTCATCGAGGCGGTGCGAAGCGGCTTCCGCATCGCGTGCGTCGACGTGCCCACGGTGTACGGCGCCCCCAGCCACTTTCGCACCTGGGATGACTCGCTGCGCGTCGTGCGCACGCTCTGGCGTCATCGCGCGCGGCGAGTGCTCTGATGCGCTTCCTCTGCACCAACGATGACGGGATTCTCGCGCACGGCCTCGACTGTCTAATCAAGGCCGCCGAGATCCTCGGCGACGTCACCGTGGTCGCGCCCGACCGGGAGCAGAGTGCGACGAGCCACTCGCTCACACTCCACCATCCCATACGCCCCGTGGAGCGCGGCGAGAGGCGCTGGCAGGTCGATGGCACGCCCACCGACTGCGTGATGCTCGCGCTCGAGGCGCTGATGCCGGAGCGACCGGATTTCGTGCTCAGTGGTATCAACCACGGCAACAACATGGGCGAGGATGTGCTCTACTCGGGCACCGTGGCGGCAGCGATGGAGGGCGTCACGCTCGGCGTGCCCGCGATCGCGCTCTCGTTCGCCGGCGGAGAGCTCAAAGCCGATCCCGGGCTGCTCACGGATCAGATCGAGACCGTGTCGCGGCTGCTGGCGCATCTCACGACGCTCAACATTCCGAGCGACACGCTGCTCAACGTGAATCTGCCGTCGCGTCTCGCGAAGGACATCCGCGGCGTGCGCCTCACGCGGCTCGGCAGACGCGTCTATTCCGATTCGCTCATGAAGATGTTCGATCCGCGAAAGCGCGAGATCTACTGGATCGGGGGCGGCTCCGCATCGTGGAGCGGCCCGTCGGATTCCGATTTCCGCGCGGTCGAAGACGGCTACATCTCGGTCACGCCACTCACACTGGACCTCACGCACCTTCGGATGATCGACGAGGCGAAGCTCTGGTGGTCGGAGCCGTGAGCGGCGAGCAGCCGGGCGG
>JBDTXL010000143.1:0-5011 GCA_040006195.1 Gemmatimonadota bacterium
ATTCACTGCAACGCGCTATCACTCGCTCGTCATTGCTCCCGACTCGCTGCCGCCCGCGCTCAGAGTGACCGCGACCTCCGAGGACGGCGAGATCATGGCCGTCGCCCATCGCACCGATCCCGTCGTCGGCGTGCAGTTTCATCCGGAGTCCGCGCTCACCGAGAATGGCTACTGGCTGATCGATCACTTCCTGCACGGAAATCGCGTGCACGAGACGCCGCTCCCCGATCGTGCCGATCTCGCCTTCGCGTCCGCAGATGCACACGAGTCCACGGTTCCACCCGTGGAGCTCGTCCGATGATGTTCTGGCTCAACGGCGTCGAGCGCTCCGTCGACGATCCGCAGCTCTCTCCGCTCGACCGCGGCTTCACGCTCGCGGACGGACTCTTCGAGACGATGCGCGCGACTAACGGCGTCATCTTCCGCCTCGACGCACATCTCGATCGTCTCTGCATCGGCGCGCGCATCCTCGGCATCCCGATCCCGCCCACCCTTCGCGATCACGTCGCCGCATCGGCTCGCGCAGCGTTTGCGTCAGGCTACGTTCACGCGAGCGTGCGCCTCACCGTCACCCGAGGACCCGCGCCGCCGGGGCTCGCGCCACCGCCGCATCCCGCGCCGACTGTCGCCCTCGCCATCTCGCCGCTGTCGCCGCCCCAGAGTCCTCGCCCGATCGTCGCCGCGATGGCGAGCGCGCGCCGCAACGAGTACGCGCTCACCTCCGGCATCAAGACGCTGTCGTACACGGAGTCCGTGCTCGCCCTCGCACAGGCGAAGCTCGCCGGCGCCGATGACGCGATCTTCCTCGACACATCCGGGCACATCTCCGATGCGACCGCGAGCAACCTCTTCGCATTCATCGGCGATACGCTCGTCACGCCCGCACTGAGCTGTGGCGTGCTTCCGGGAATCACTCGCGCGGCCGTGCTCGATCTCGCGCAAACGCTCGGCGTCAACACCTCCGAGCGCGAGATCCCCGAAGCGGAGATCGCGCTCGCGACGGAGATCTTTCTCACCAGCTCCATCCGCGAGATCGCGCCAGTCGTTCGCATTTCGACCACCGCGACGGGCAGCGGACGCTGCGGCCCGCTCACGCAGAGGCTCATCGACGCATACGCTGCACTCGTGCGTGAGGAGTGCGGAGCATGATCATCGAAGCGATCATTACGACGATGGATGAGGCAGGCATAGTCAACTTCGCACCGATGGGCGTGGAATGGGGCGACGATCGCATCGTCGTCAAACCGTTTCTCGAGACGACGACCTTCCGGAATCTCCGCGACACCGGCGTCGCCGTCATCAATCTCACCGACGACATCATGCTGTTCGCACGCGCTGCGATCTCGAGCCCGCAGTATCCGGCGATCCCCGCCGTGCGCGTGCGCGGCGTGGTGCTCGAAGCGGCATGCTCGTGGCGCGAGCTCGAGGTGCGCCACATCGACGCGACGCCGCCGCGCTCGCGCATCGACACCGCGGTCGTGCACTCCGGCGCGCGTCGCGAGTTCATCGGCTTCAATCGCGCTCGCAATGCCGTGCTCGAGACCGCGATCGTCGCCACGCGCACGCATCTCATCCCGGCCGCCGAGATTCGCGCCGACGTCGCGCGGCTGCAGATCATCGTCGACAAGACCGCCGGCGATCGCGAGCACGAGGCGATGGCGCTGCTCACCGATCACATCGAGGGTAAGCTCGCCGCCATCGCGAATGTGCAGGGCACAGGTGGTTGACGGCATCGTCCGCATCGAAGCGCCCGCGCGCCTCCACTTCGGCATGCTCGACCTCGGCGCCTCACTCGGCCGGCGTTATGGCGGTATCGGCGCCGGCGTCTTCGATCCGTCGCTGCTGATCGAGGTCGAGCGCGCAGATGCGGTCGAGGCCGAGGGCGCGGAATCGAAGCGCGCTGCGGAATTCGCCGCGCGCTATCTCGCGTCTCAGGGAATCCGCGGCGGCGCACGCATCGTCATCCGTCGCGCAATCCCCGGCCATTCCGGGCTCGGCTCCGGAACGCAGCTCGCGCTGTCCGTCGCGCGCGGCATCGCCGAGCTGTACGATCTCGACACCGGTGCCGGCGCTCTCGCGGCCGCCGTGGGTCGCGCGCGGCGATCGGCGATCGGAACGTGGCTCTTCGACGGCGGCGGTTTCATTCTCGAAGGCGGCCGCCTCGACAACGACGAGCGCATCGCGCCGCTGCTCGCGCGCGTTGCGATCCCCGACTCGTGGCGCTGTGTGGTGGCGCTCCCTCACGCCAGCGAGGGAGTCAGCGGCGACTTGGAGGTCCAGGCTTTTCGCGAGCTTCCAGCGCCGTCGCTGCAGTCGGTAGAGCATCTGTCCCACCTGCTCGTCATGTCGCTGCTGCCGGCGCTCGTAGACGGCGATCTGAATGCCTTCGGGAGCGCGCTTACGGAGATCCAGCAGATAAATGGAAGCTGGTTCGCGCCGGCCCAAGGTGGGCCCTTTGCTCCGGGAGCGACGTCCGAGCTGATCAGCAACTTCGCCGAGTGGGGAGCGGCTGGCGTCGGTCAGAGCTCGTGGGGTCCGACGGTGTACGGCATCGTCGACGGCGCGAATGCAGCGGAACGGCTGGCGACGAATGCGCGCGGAGTGCTCAACGGAAGCGGAGCGGTGTACGTCAATGAGTTCGCAGCCACCGGCGCTCGCGTGACCGTGCTCGATCCCTCAACCGCGCGCGCCTGACCGCGCCACTCGCCGCCCGCACTCGGCGGCGAATTCATCTCTCGAGGATTACGATGAACGATTTCAGAACGATGCGTGCGCCACAGCGATGGATCGCCGCACAGCGCATGGTCGTCGGCGTGTGGTTCGCCAAGAGCATCCTCACGAAGATCACCATCGTCCTCGCAGGTGGCTTCTTCCCCGTGCCGGCGGCAACGGTGCGCTGGCAGGGCGTCATGCCCAAGCTCATTGCGAAGTATGCGGCCGACAACCCGTTCCCGTGGTACAAGAGCTTTCTGCTTGACACCGTCGTCCCGAACTCGCACATCTTCGCGACGCTCACCGCGATCGGCGAAGTCGCCGTCGGCATCTCGCTTCTCTTCGGCCTGCTCACGCCGCTCGGCGCCTTCTTCGGATTGCTCCAGGTGATCTTCTACGGAATGGCCGTGCAGCAGCAGAGCACTGGCCAGCAGGGCTTCCACATCATGCTCGCCACGTTGATGCTGACCTTCCTCTTCACGCGCGCAGGAAGAGAATGGGGCGTCGATGCGAAGCTGCGGGAACGCTACCCGAGCTCGAAGCTGGTGCAGCTGCTCACCTAGCTCAATGCACGTAGCAGGATGCAAAGAGGGCGACCCGAAAATTCGAGGCGCCCTCTTTCGCGTCATCGTCGTTCGCGACCCTTACGGGTTCGCGCCCTTGTCCATGTGCGGACGGCCCGGGGCCAGACGGCCCGAGCTGCGTGCGTTGATGTAGAGCCAGAGATCTTCCATCTGCTCGGGCGACAGCAGCGCCTTCCACGTCGGCATTCCGAGCGCAACGCGCCCGTACGTGACCGTCGTGATGAAGACATCGTGCGTGACGCTTCCTTCCGAGCTCACGGAGTGACGCAGATTCGGCGCGATGCCGCCTCCCATCGCGTCGACGCCGTGACAGCGGTAGCAGTATACGGAGAACATCTTCCATCCCTCGTACTCCTGCGGAGACACGAGGAGATGATCTCCGCTGGCGGCGACCGTCGTGGCCTTCTTCGAGGTGTCCGTTACGGCGGCAGCCTTCTTCGACGTATCTGCGGTGGCGGCCTTCTGCCCAGTGTCCGTCTTCGCCGCCGGCATCGCCGCTGCTGCCGGCGGAGCTGCTTTCGCAGCCGGAGGCGCGACCGGCTTCGTGTGCACCATGTGTGGCATCGTCGTCGCGGCAGGGGCCGGTTTTTTGGTGACCTTCGCGACTCCGGTGGTTATGTTCGTCGCTGCCACCGTCGGATTCGCCTTCGAATCAGCCGAGATCGTCGTCTCACCCGTCGACGCGCTCTCCACAGGAGTCGACGGCTGACGGGCAGTCACCGTGGTGGTGGACGTGGTTGCGGAGTCAGCCGAAGCGACGACGGTCGTATCGGTCTTCGCCGCGTCCTTGTGCGAGCAGCCCGCAGCGAAGCCGAGAGCGCTTCCCACGAGAATCACGCGCCCGACGAGCGAGAAGGAAGGAGAAAGGGAGAGCTCGAAACGACGCTTCATCGACATGCTGGTACGCTCCTGTACAATGCCAAAACGGATGGTCGCTCAGCGCGTGGTGCCTACTGTAGGCACGTTGTATTCCATGAGGATTTTGTCGATCTCAGGCTTCTTTCTAACGAGTATCTCATCTATCAGCGCTCTCAGCTCGCGGTCCGAGCGACGAGTTCCGATAGCCACCGAATAAGCGAACGGCAGATCCACACTGTCCGAATCCGGCAGCGCCGTCAGAGTCATGGGCACCCCGGATTGCTTCGCGAACCACCCTGCGATCGGGCCCCACACCAACGCGACGTCGATATTGCCTTTGGCGAGTGAGTCGATGATCTCGCCCGGGTGGTGCACGTCGTCGTAAAAGCCCGCGAACCCAACGACGCCTGGCCCGATGACGCCGTGTGCGCCGAGCGCGTGTGCGGGAGGAGTGTTGGTGTAGTCTCCATCCAGCAGATTGACGCCGACGCGAAGCTTTTTGAGGCGCGGATCATCGAGCGAAGTGATGTCGAGCTTCTTGTCGGTGCGGGTCACGATGTAATACGTGGAGCGGTAGTATGGCTTCGAGGTTGCGACGGGATCAAACCCGATCGGCACGCCGATCACGAGATCACACGTTCCTGCGCTCAGCGTGTTACGTAGATAGCCACGCCTGCTTGGCCACCACGCATACGACACGGTGTCCCCGAGCTCGCGGGCGATCACGTCCGCGATCTTGTTATCGAACCCTTCACGCTTTTGGCTCGTAAACGGCATGTTCTGCGGATCAGCGCAGACGCGCAGATTGTGCTTCTGCTTCCACATGCTGTCCGGGCTCAGAAGGATCACCGGCTCAT
>JBDTXL010000144.1:0-2228 GCA_040006195.1 Gemmatimonadota bacterium
CCCACGCCACCACGTATGCGCCCGCGTCCGGAATCTGCTGCAGGAAATACGGATTCCCGAACGCGATCACGATCGGATGCTCCTTCCGCTTCGTCAGCTCCTCGATGAAGTCCACGAACGACTTCGGCGCGTCGACGGTCGTCACGGTCGAGCTGTGCGCGACGTACGAGCTCACCAGGATCACGTCGGCCGAGTCCGCAATCGCAAAAAGATGGAAGAAGTCGGGGCGCTCGTCATCCGCGCTCACGTATTCGGGACGGAGCGCGGGGAACTCCTTCCGCAGCTCGGCGTCGAAAGTGACCCCCGCGCCGAGGTCCGCGCGATGTGCGTACGTCACGGAAAGAATCCGCGCGCCCTTGTTGAGAGGGCCAAGCGGAAGCTGGTGCGCGCTGTCGCGCACGAGCGTGATCGAGCGCTCGGCCGCGCTGCGCGCTACGACGGCATTCGCGGAATCCCCCACGACGTCCCGCGCGTGGTCGAGATCAACGAGGCGCGCGGTGCGGAGCCCCACCTTCGCCTTCGCCGCCAGAATTCGCCGCACCGACTCATCCAGCCGCCCTTCGGTGTACCTCCCGCTCGTCACCCCCGCGACCACCGCATCGATCGTCTGCGCGACATCCTGCGGCTGCAGCAGCACGTCGGCGCCCGCCGCCACCGCCATCTGCGACGCGTTCACGGCGCCGTACGTGTCGAGCACTGCACGCATGTCCATCGCGTCCGAGATCACGAGCCCGTGAAAGTGCATCTCCTCGCGCAGGAGCGACGTGAGCACATTGTGCGATAGCGTTCCCGGCGCACCGCTCGAATCGAGCGCGGGCATCGAGCCATGGAAGGTCATGATCGCGCCGACACCCGCTTTCACGGCGCTGTTGAACGGCACGAGCTCCACGCTGTCGAGCCGCGCGCGAGAGACGCGCACCACCGGCAGCGCGAGATGCGAGTTCGTTCCGGTGTCGCCGTGCCCGGGGAAGTGCTTCCCCGTCGCAATCATCCCGTTCTCCTGCACGCCGCGAATGAACGCCGCACCGAGCTTCGCCACGAGCGCCGGCTCCTCGCCGAACGAGCGCGTGCTGATGACGGGATTCGCAGGATTGTTGTTAACGTCGAGAATGGGCGAGAAGTCGATATGGAAGCCGAGCGCGCGCCCCTCGATCGCGGTCACCCGCCCCTGTTCGTACGCGAGCATCGTATCGCGTGTGGCGCCGATCGCCATCTCCGGCGGAAAGAGCACGGCGCCGCCGAGGTCGATCCCGTTGGGGAGAAAATATCCGCCGCGCGCGCGATAGCCCGCGCCGAACTCGAGGTCGCCGCCCACGAGCAGCGGCAGGGCGCTCATCCGTTGCAGCGAATTCAGCTTCGCCGCGATCTCGAGCGGCGACCCCACGCTCATGATCAGCCCGCCCACGTGCTGCTGCGTGATCCAGCCGGTGATCTTCCGCCATTGCGGCGAGTCGCCGCTCACGTAGTCGCCGAAGAGCTGCGGCCACACCATCTGCGCGGCCTTGTCGCGGATCGTCATGCGCGCGAGCTCGCAATCGACCCACGCGGAATCACGCTTCGCGTCGCATTGCGATGGCTGCGCACGGCCTCCAGTTGCGGGCGCTGGCCGCGGCGCATCCGTCTTCGCGCTCGCCGATGTGCACGCCGCGATCAATACCACGGCCGAGACGAGCGCGCGCGGAAAATGTGCTGTGTGCTCCCGCCTGGCCGTACTCACCAGTTGATCGTACCCTGCTTGGTCGTGTCGACCTGCTCTTCTTCCTTCCCGGTCTTGAACAGGAACGTGTCCATATTCTTCGTCAGAAACGCTCGCGCCTGCGGATCCATCAGATTGAGCCCATAGTGGTTGATCAGCATCGTCTGCTGCTTCAGCCACAGCTTCCAGCACTCGCCGCAGATCTCTTCCTTCGCGCGCGCGCCGAGCGGCCCGGGGAGCGGTGGACGCTCGAGCCCCTCGCGCGTGTTGCCACAGCGAGTGCACGTCACGACTTCAGCCATCAGTCTTCTCGAAAGCGGGGTCGCGCGCGCTCAGGCGCGCGCGTAGCGGATCTTGGCCAGTCGCACCGCGGCCAGCATGCGAATGTAGACCCAGCCGATGTCGAACTCGTACCACTTTGCAGCGAAGCGGGCGGAGTGCGGATCGGCGTGATGATTGTTGTGAAGCTCCTCGCCTCCCAGCCAGATCGCGATCGGCGAGATGTTGCGGCTCTCATCCTTCACGTCGTAGT
>JBDTXL010000145.1:0-4428 GCA_040006195.1 Gemmatimonadota bacterium
CGGATGGCAACGATCGCAGGCTCAAGACGATTCCCGACAAGCGCCGCCGATTCGGGAAGGCCGTGCGCAATCATACCGAGCGCATCGCACAGATCGAGAAAACCTTCGCGTGCAGATTCTACCATGGGATGGCCCTGCACTCGCCGTGCGAAGGCGACCTGCAGATGTGGGTGCTGCAGCTGATGCGCGACAAGCCACACGCGCCGGGGAAAGATCAGGAGCTCGAGCCGATTAGCAACACTCGCTACGCAGTGGTCGCGTCGCTCGATGACGAGGCGCCGGTGATTCGCGGAACCACATCGGAGAACGGGGTGATCGGTCTGCCGCTGTGGACGAAGAGCGTCACGATGATTCTCAAGGTCGATCTCTTTACGGCGATTACGGGAGAGCCGGCGGACGATCCCGACAAGAAGGATGATCCGAACAAGAAGAAGGCTGTGCTATCGATCGACCTCGAAGATCCGGCGCCGCTTCAGGCGGACGATCTCGACGATCCGTTCAAGGATGAGCGGACGTTCGTTCGGTTTCCGATGTTCGGCGGCAACCTCAAGCGCGTGACGCGCAAATTCGACGGACAGACGGAACCGAGCGCGCTCGAGCCCGATGCCGGAGAGCCTGTGGTCGCCCCCGACGAGCAGCAGCTCGGTGCCCGTCAACGGCTATTCAATCTCGGCTACGGTGTGGCACAGCCCGCGAAGTGGACGGACGCGCAGCAGACGCAGTTCGTGAAGCGTTTTCAGAAGGACAAGAAGATCAAGGAAACGGGAACGCTGGATCCGGATACGATCGACGCGCTGCGAGAGGAGTATGGGAGCTAGCCCGCCGAGTAGCGCCGCGCCGCAACCTGCTAGCGCGGGGAACGTGACGGCGGTCGCGCCGCCGCTGCTGAAACAGAACCGACGACAGTTCACGATCGACCGAAAGGCGTACGATCCCCTCTTCCGTCCCTTTCATCGTCTGAATGCGCGCACGTATGATGCGCAGGTCGACATCGGGCCGACGCCGAGCAAGATCGGTCCGAGTGGGGAAGGGCGTGACTGTGGCTGCCGGAACCGGAGCGACTTCAAGTCGAGCATCCTCACTTCCGCCATCGTCGGCACGTTCATCGACGCGTTGGACTCCGCCATCAACAGGGCCGTGCCGGGATCGCGCGATCTCCGGGTATTTCTGGAGAAGCAGATTGGAGGAAAGGACACGGATCTCAAGAAGTCGCTCACCGATTTTCTCTCGAAGCTGTTCGAGAGCGGATTGTTCGGCGGCTTCCTGAAGAACATTCCATCGTGGGTTCCGGTGAACCGAACGGGCTTCGGTCCCGACTTCAATGCCGATGGCGCGCACAATGTCGGCAACGATGGCAAGGAGGCGGAGGTCGAAGTCGAGGGAGTCCTGAATCGCAGCTATCAGACGCATCATCACAGACCGTACACCCAGTGGAGCCGTTACTACCACTGGGCATTCCACCTCACTCCCGCGGTGGGGTTCAAGCATCTGGTGCGCGTCGGGCAGCTCGAAAGCCCTGCGGACTTGAAGCGCGAGGTGCCCGACGCGAGCGTGGCCGAGCCGTCGTTCGATCGCGCGATCAACATTTACGACAGCGCCTCGAAATTCGACAAGCTCACCACGGTTGCAGATCTCGAGTGCCTGCTCGACATCGGCGCGTTCTCTCAGCCGCCGGGCGATCAGCACGCCGAGCTCGCGCACCCGGGAATATTTTATGAGAAGACGTGGCCCTTCTGGCCCATGCACGGGGACTACTTCTGGGCGACGGGGCGCTACGTCTACGATTGCACACACGTCACGCCATCGAAGAAAACAGATCTCGACAAGCCGAACGCCAAGCCCGAGGATATCGAGCTGCACCCGGCACTCATCAATCCGGTCAAGGCGTTCGCGACGGCTCGTTACGAGGCTGCCTCATTCGACGAAAGCGACGAGCCGCTGCCCACGGTCCGCTTCTCGTTTTTCTCGTGCAGAAAGGGCGGCTATTGGGATTTTGATGGCGATCATCTTCCGTTCGGCAACGTCGACTATGTGTTCGCCGTCGATCTTCCGGCGGCGCCATCCGGTGACGTGGCGTTCGACATTGGCGCCATCGATGACTTCGCGCTGAACACGCTGGTCGTGCGCCCGCGCCTCTTGCAGAAGCTGGAGTTCGCACCGTACGGCTCGGCCGATGACACCATACGCTGGCACACGGAGCCGCCCAAGGTCGAGATCGTGCGGCCGAGCGATGGCTCGCTCCCGCGAATGGCGAAGGTGACGATACCGATGTCGACGGTGCCGAAGAACAAGGACGGCTACGGATTCACACTAAGCTTCGCGTGGCTCGCGCCCGGCGTGCCAACGGGCGTGAAGAAGGTCACCGTCAAGCTCGACAAGATGGTGTTCAACAGGGAGCGAGCCGACCTGCGGATGACGATGGCGATCAACGGACGCACGATCTTCCTGTCGACGGCGAATCTTTCGGGGAGGACGCTGATCAATCCCGGCGATCCACTCCAGAATTTCCCCGGGAGCGCAGGGATTACGCTCTTTTTGCCCCCCGAGAAGGCCGTGCGCATCTCGGCGCACGGTGCTCACCGCAGGGGCTTCGGCGAGTTTATGGAGGAGAAGGTCTCGATAGATCCTGCGCAGCCGGGTGACGACCCCAAGTCACGGACGAAAGACCGCCGGCTCGCGGTGGGCGGGGTGTTCAATGTGTCGCCCGAGGTTCAGGCACTTCTGGAGAAAGCTGCGGAGACAAAGCTCGGCGAAAGCATTCCGAAGCAGCTCCAGGGGCCTTTCAAGGACGTGATCAAAATCATGGACAAGGAAGAGGTGCGTAAGCTGCTCAAGGCGGCAGTTTCGGATCTCGTCGGTCAGCGGCGAATCGTCGTTTGGGAAAAGGACGTGGACTTTCAGGAAAGCGACGCGGCGAAGAAAGACGAGATTGCATGCGCGGTCGCGCGCGAGATGTCGGTTTTCCCAGTGGATGCAACGAATATCAACAACACCCCGATGGGCTTCGTAGAGTTCATTGACCGGTCCGCCAATACCCTTCCCGGCGATCAATCGCGACTCAACGTGCAGAACATGCTCGTACGCCTGAAGGACACCGGCAGCGCCGTTACGACGGTCGAATTTTTTGCACGGCCGGCATTCCAGGTGGAGGAAGAGGAGTTCGTCGTTTCTCAACGAAATCCCGGCGAAGTCGATTACGCCCTGACGGTGTCGGTCACAATCGCGGATCCTGATCCGCCCAGGTAGCTTTACCGACCCTTCCCGAGCCGCGGTACGCGTGACCCTCGTTGCATCCCTGCACGACAGCCTTCTGCTCCTGCTCGTGCCGCTCTCGCTGCACGCACAGGCGCTCGCCCGCGACTCGGTCCCGCCGCGTGAGGGGCGTTCGCGCGGCGCCACCATCGTCAATGCCGTCGCCGTTCGCGCGGCTGCGCCCCCAATCATCGACGGTAAGGAAGACGACGCGATCTGGCGCACCGCGCCCGAGATCACCGCCTTCCAGCAGTTCTCGCCGACGAGCGGCGCCGCCGCCACTTTTCGGACCTCGGTGAAGGTCGCCTACGACGATCGCTACCTCTATGTGCTCGTCCGCATGTACGATCCACATCCGGACAGCATCCGCTCATTCCTGAGCCGCCGCGATGTTCCCACGCCATCCGATCGCGTGAAGATCATGATCGACTCGTATCACGACCGGCGCTCCGGTTACGAGCTTGCGGTGAACCCGAAGGGCGTGAAGGCGGACCTCTACACCTTCAACGACAGCGAAGAGGATCCTTCGTGGGATGGCGTGTGGGATGTCGGCACCGCGATCGATGCAAAGGGATGGGTCGCAGAGTACCGCGTCCCCTTCAGTCAGATGCGCTTCCCGCGCGGGACGACGCACGTTTTCGGACTCGGCATCGTGCGCGACATCGCCAGACTCAACGAGCGCGACAGCTGGCCACTCATCCGCCGCGACCGCACGGGCATCGCATCGCAGTTCGGCGAGCTCACCGGCATCGAAGGCCTTGGCACGCCGCGCCATCTCGAGGTGCTGCCGTATGCTGTCACCAAGAACGTAACGACCACCACTCCCTCGCTTGCCTACGGCCATCAGCAGCAGATCACCGGCGGCGCCGATCTCAAGTACGGTGTGACATCGAACTTCACGCTCGACGCCACCGTCAATCCGGATTTCGGTCAGGTCGAGGCCGATCCTGCGGTGATCAATCTCTCCGCCTTCGAGACGTTCTATCAGGAGAAGCGCCCCTTCTTCATCGAGGGCACCGGAATTTTTCGCTTCAACCTCCAGTGCCACAACAGAGCGTGCAGCGGACTGTTTTACTCGAGGCGCATCGGGCGGGCGCCCGAGATCTCCGATACGTCCACCACCGCACAGTTGCCGACGAGCACGTCGATCATCGGCGCTGCGAAGCTCACGGGCCG
>JBDTXL010000146.1:0-1521 GCA_040006195.1 Gemmatimonadota bacterium
CCGGCCGATGATCGAGATCAGCGCGAAGTGCAGCAGATAGATCGAGTAGCACATGCCGCCGATCGTTGCGACGATCGGAGTGCCGAGCGCGCGAGAGGTGATCGTGCCGCGAAAGGCGGCGCAGAAGAGCACGAATGCGAGCGCGATGAAGATTGCCGGATACTGGGCGTCCTGCATCCAGAGCCACGCGAGCGCGGGCCATCCCATGAGAGAGACGGCGTCCCAGCCGAGCGAGTGCGATGGCTTTCCCTTCCAGTCGGTGACGTACAGGTCGGCGATGAGAAAACCGCAGAGGAAGAACTGCAGAAAGCCGACCACGGAGAGCGGCACCCACGGGGCGGGCGCGAGCCAGCCCTGCGCCGCGAGTACGGCCGCGGCCGCGGCGACGATGACGCCGCGCCGCACCCAGCGATCGCGTATGGTGAACACGATCGCGAGCGCGGGCGCGAGGATGTAGAACTGCACCTCGATCTCGAGCGACCACGCGACGACGTTGATCGTGCTCGGCGCACCGTACACGATGTTGTGCACGTAGCCGAGGCTTGCCAACAGGTGCGGGAGGAGCGGGCCGTGCGCGGCGCCGGTGAGCGCGAGCGCTGCCGTGAGTCCGAGCATCGCGATGATGTACGGAGGCTCGAGGCGCGTCAGGCGGCGTATGAAGTAGGCGCGAAGCTGCACCGGCGGGCGAGCACCCAGGTGGTGCGCCGCGAACGGCAGCGCGAGAACGAAGCCGCTGATGATGAAGAAGAGATGAACGCCGTAGTGGCCGGTCGCGGCGAAGCGATCGAGCCAGTCTTCGTTGGCGGCGGTCCCGGCCGGAATGCGAAACTTCGTCGTGAGGTAGTCGTGCACGTGAAAGAGCACGACCAGGGCGATGGCGACGAAGCGCAGCCCATCTATCTCCGCGATGAATCGCCCCGTCGTGGTGCGACGGCGAAGGTGCTTCAGCCAATCCGGCCAGCGACGCTCCTGGTCGCGTGGCGCGTGGGTCGCGTCGGTCAACGCAAGCGGAGGCAAATAGTTGACAAAGTCAACGAATCGCTGCCGTTGAGGGGGTTGAGGATAGCCGACTCGCCATTCCGTAAGATGGCGAGGTGAGGGCGGCAGCGCGCGGGGAACCTTGCGACCGCGGCGCGCAGCGTGTCCACCGCTTCACTCTCGCCATCGTCGCCCAATTCGAATGTACCCCAGTGGATCGGGATGACCGTCGCGCTTCTCGTCCCGATCGCCGCGCGAACCGCGTCGTCCGGACTGAGATGCTTGCGCGCCATGTACCACCGCGGCCGGAACGGCGCGATCGGAAGCAGCGCGAGCGTGAAGCGGCTCCAGCGCGCGTGCAGTTCCTCGTACATCCTCCCCCATCCCGTATCGCCGGCGAAGTAAATCGTGTCACGCGAGCCCTCGATGACGAAGCCCTCCCATAGCCGCTCGTATCTATCGGAGAGCGAACGTCCGGACCAGTGTCTCGCCGGCACCGCCGTCACGCGAACGGCCGGCGCGAGCGGTGCGGACTGCCACCAG
>JBDTXL010000147.1:0-5695 GCA_040006195.1 Gemmatimonadota bacterium
AAGCGGGGCAGAAGCTCGAGGTGAAGAACGAGGACCAGACGTCGCACAACATCCATCCGATGTCGAAGCTGAATCCGGAGTGGAACAAGTCGCAGCCGCCTGGCGCACCGCCGATCGAGGTGGTGTACGACAAGCCGGAATTCATTCCGGTGAAGTGCAACGTGCATCCGTGGATGCATGGCTACTTCGCGGTGCTCAACACCTCCCACTCGGCAGTGACTTCCAGCGACGGTTCGTACAGCCTCGCCGGCTTGCCGCCCGGAAAGTACACCGTGACTGCGTGGCAGGAGCGATTCGGCACGCAGAGCCAGGAAGTGACGATCACCGGAAGTGAGACGGCCAAGCTCGACTTCGTGCTCAAGGCAACCGAGTACTAGGACGGCCGCACCGCTGCTCTCGAGTCATCTCGCTCACCGCATTACTACACGGAGTCGATCGCATCGTGGGAAAAATCTTTGCGGCCGCCGTGACGATCATCGCGGTCGCATCGGCCGCTGTGTTCGCCGCGCACATCTGGTGGCTGCCACCGGACATCTCGGCGCTCGGGCTGCGCATCGACAGCCAGATCAGCGAGACGATGATCTTCACCGGCACGCTGTTCGTCGCTGCGCAGCTCGCGCTCGCGACGTTCGTGTGGCAGTCGACCGGGCGCGCCGGCGCGATTCGAGTCTTTCCCGGCGGCCCGATGCCGATGGTCGCGTTGGCGACGGTCATTGTCGGGGTCGAAGTGCTGTCGCTGATATTCATCGGCACGAAGGTGTGGGCGAACATCTTTCTCGCGCCGGTCGAGGCCAACGCGCTGCATATCGATGTGCAGGCGGGACAGTTCGCGTTCTACTTCCGGTATCCCGGACCGGATGGAAAGTTCGGCGTTCCGCACCCCGAGCTCATCGACGAAGGGAACAGCAACTTCTTCGGCCTCGATCCGAAGAACGACACGGCCGCGCGCGATGACATCGTGTCGGCGAGCCTCGTCGTACCCGTCGACCAGCCCGTGCTCCTGACGATGCACTCCAAGGATGTGGGGCACTCGCTCTTCATTCCCCAGCTGCGATTGCAGCAGGACTTCGTGCCCGGGCTCGTCATCCCCGTGCAATTCACGGCGACGGGAATCAAGAAGACGGAGATCGTGTGCACGCAGCTGTGCGGACTCGGCCACTACAACATGCGAGCCTACTTCGAGGTGTTGTCGAAAGCCGACTACGCGAAGTGGCTGCAGGACCAGGCCGGTCAGTAGCAGCGCCAGGGATATGCGCCAGGCAAGTCGTTTGTCGTCATCGTGAAACCCGTGCCCATGGATATCGTGTCCGCGACAGCCATCGAACACCCGCCCGCTGCTCCTCATCAACACGCGCCGCCGACGGGGTTTCTACGGAAGTATGTGTTCAGCCTCGACCACAAGGTGATCGGGAAACAATACCTGGGTCTCGGGCTCGTCGCGGTGTGCACCGGGATGCTGTTGTCGTGGATCATGCGCTACCATCTCGCATTTCCCGACAAGCCCGTACCGCTGATCGGCTTCTTCGCGCCGACGTTCGCCGCGGGCGGGGTCATCACGCCGGAGTTCTACCTGCAGCTGATGACCATGCACGGCACGATCATGGTGTTCTTCGTGCTCACCACCGCGCCGTTCGCCGGCTTCGGGAATTTCGTGCTCCCGCTGCAGGTCGGCGCGGAAGACATGGCGTTTCCGCGATTCAACATGATGTCGTTCTGGGTGACGTTCGTCGCATTCCTGGTGCTCGTCGCGGCGTTCTTCATACCCGACGGGCCGCCGCTCTCGGGGTGGACGGCCTACGCGCCGCTCAGCGCAGTGGGAAAGGGAGCGGGTCCGGGTGAAGGGCTCGGCCAATCGCTCTGGGTAGTCTCGATCGGAATTTTCTGCATCGGCCAGCTGCTCGGATCGCTGAACTTCATCGCGACGACTCTCGATCTTCGCGCGAAGGGCATGACGCTCGGGCGTCTCCCCGCCTCGACGTGGGCGTGGTTCATCACGTCGATGATCGGGCTCATCGCGTTCTCCGTTCTGCTGCCGGCTTGCGTGCTGCTGCTGCTCGACCGTGTGGCGGGGACGAGCTTTTTCATCCCTTCCGGACTCGTCGTCAGCGACGCTGTACAGCCGCACTCCGGTGGCTCTCCGCTCCTCTGGCAGCATCTCTTCTGGTTCTTCGGACATCCCGAGGTCTACATCGCGATCGTCCCCGGATTCGGAATCGTCTCGACGATTCTTCCGGCGATGTGTCGCAAGCCACATCTCGGCCCGAGGGTTCTCATCGCGTGTGAGCTCGCCATCGCCGGGTTGAGCTACATGGTGTGGGGGCATCACATGTTCCTGAGCGGCATGAGCCCGATGTCCGCGACACTGTTCTCCGTTCCGACGCTCATCATCACGATTCCCGCGGCCATCATCACACTGCTGTGGCTCGGCACGATCTACGGATCGAAGCTGCGGATCAACACCGCCTCGCTCTTCTGCCTCGGATTCGTCTCCGTGTTCGTCACCGGAGGCCTGAGCGGCTTCTTCCTCTCGCAGCCCTCGATCGACACGTACCTGCACGGCACCTACTTCGTCGTCGGCCATTTCCATTTCGTCATGGGCGTCGCGGCGATGTTCGGCATCTTCGCCGGTACGTATTTCTGGTTTCCCAAGATGTTCGGGCGCATGATGAGCGAGACGCTCGGCAAGTGGCACTTCGCACTCACCTTCCTCGGCGTGTACGCCACGTTCATGCCGATGCACTGGCTCGGTCTCGAAGGGAATGTGCGTCGCTACTCGTCGTTCCCGAGCGACTACATGCACGGCTCACTGGCGCTGCACCGGTTCATCACCTTCGCCGCGCTCTTCCTCGGCGCCGCGCAGCTGATCTTCCTCGTCAATCTGCTGTGGAGCAGGCTGCGTGGTCCGGCCGCGCCGGACAATCCGTGGGAGGCGACATCGCTCGAGTGGAGCACTCCGTCGCCGCCGCCGTTCGATAACTTCGGCGGCAAGCACCCTGTCGTCTCTCACGGGCCCAATCTGTACGGCGTGTCCGGCCCTCGCGGTGACTACGTCATGCAGACGGATCCACCCATTGCCGGCCTGGAGGAGTCATAGCCATGCAGCAGAGCATCACTCCTCCGTCCGCCACGCGCACCGGCGTGTGGGTGGGCATCGGCGCGATCGTCATGTCGTTCGCCGCCTACACGAGCGCGATGGTCGTTCGGCAGGGCTCACTCCCCGACTGGCACCACTTTGGCCTGCCTCCGGTCCTGTACTGGAATGCGCTGGTGCTCATGGCGAGCAGCGTGACGCTCGAGCTCGCGCGCCAGCGTATCGGGGGGCCGTTCGACCGACTCGGCCGCGGCGCGACCTCGCACGCGTGGCTCGCGTGGTATCGCGTGACGATTGCCCTGAGCTTCGCCTTTCTCGTTGGACAATTCCTCGCCTGGCGGCGCCTCTCGTCCGAGGGGCTTTATCTCGCCACGAGCCCGAGCAGCGCGTTCTTCTATGTGCTCACCGCACTGCACGCGCTGCATCTGCTCGGCGGAATCGGCGCGTTGCTCTACGCATTGCACTGCCTTCGCGTAGATGATGGTCCGCGTCCCGTAGATGTGCTCTCCGCAGTCGCCTTGTACTGGCACTTCATGGCGGTGCTCTGGATCTATCTCCTCGTCATTCTCGCGTTGTGGGTATGACGACGATTACAGGAGGCGTCGTGAGCGATTCGGTCGCTCCGGCACACGCGTCGCACGGCGCCGTCATGGAGCCATCGCCCTTTCTGATCTCGAGCAAGAAGCTGACGATGTGGCTGTTCATCGTCGCCGATGCCGCGACGTTCGGCGGCTTGCTCTTCGGGTACGGCTACCTGCGCTTCGGAAGCCCGAACTGGACGAAGCCATTTACATTCTCGCCGAACATCATCAACGGGCTCGCCATGACGGTGATTCTGTTGACGAGCAGCCTCACCATGCTCGGCGGTGTCGCCGCGGCGCGGGAAGGCCGGCGCGACGCGACCATGAAGTGGCTCGGCGCCACGGTACTCCTCGGTGTGCTGTTCGCCACACTCCATCTGCGCGAATGGTCGGCGATGCTCCACGACGGGTGGAGTCTCACGGCGAATCCGATGGGCGGCTCCGTCCTGGTCGGCGCCATGTTCTTCTCGATCACCGGACTCCATCTCCTGCACGTCATCAGCGGAGTGGTCGCGATCATCGTGATCGCGATAGGATTTCAGACAGAACGCCTGACGGCGGGGCACGTCGAAACCACCGGACTCTATTGGCATTTCGTCGATCTCGTCTGGATGTTCGTGTTCCCGCTCATGTATCTGCTGAACGTCCACTGAACCTCATGAGTCTCCAATGACGACATCGAACAAGATCGCCGAGCCCGGCATGAAGGTGTACCTCGCCGTGTGGCTCGGCATGCTGCTGATCGTTGCGATCGAGGCCGGGCTGGTCTACGCACGTGTGAATTCCCACACGCTCTTCGTCGCGCTGCTCATTTTGGCATTTCTGGAAGCGGCGGTGGCTCTGCGCTATTTCATGCACCTCAAGTACGAGGTGCCGCTCCTCTTCTGGACACTCATTCCGGGGCTGCTGCTCGCCTTTCTCATGATGAACCAGTTCTGGGCGGACGCCGCACGGCTGAACGACCTTCGCTTTCCGGCGCCGTAGCGATGTCCATGCAGCCGATGGCGAACATGGTGGGGCCGATGCTCAAGGCGATGATCATCCTCGCCGCGCCAGCCGGCGTCGTGTTTGCCGGCCTCATGATCATGAGCTGGCGCAAACGCCGCGGGGGCGACGCGCAGTAGCAGCGTCAGGGCTCGGCGGGATCGGGAAGGGTGAATACGAACTCACTCCCCGTTGGCGACGAGTGCGCCAGCACGAGCGAGCCACCGTGCGCTTCCGCTGCCCACCGCGCTATTGCGAGGCCGAGCCCTGCGCCCACTCCGTCGCTTTCCTCGGTGCTGTGCGCAGGAGGGCCGGCGTCGCGCTCGCGGGAGTGATCGCCGCGGTAAAAGCGATCGAAGATGTATGTGGCGATCTCGGGCGGGATGCCCGGCCCGCTGTCGCGCACGATTACGCGGTGGTAGCCCGCCTCGCTACGAAGAGCGATCTCGACGCATCCTCCTTCGTTGCCATACTTGAGTGCGTTGTCGAGCAGGTTCAGGATGAGGCGCCTGATGAGATCCTCGTCGCCCCGCACCGCTGCTTCCTTCGAGACATCGGCGGTAAGCGATATTCCCCGTCGGCTCGCGAGTGAGCGCATGATGTGCGCGCAGTCCGAGATCACCTCGTCGAGATAGAACGCGCGGAGCTGGAGCGGCTGCTGTCCGGCATCGGCGCGCGCAAGCAGGAATAGATCGTGGACGATACGCGAGAGCCGCCGGGATTCGGCGCGTACCACCGACAACGCCTCGCGGTACTCCTCCGGAGGGCGATCGGCCACCGCCAGCGCGATGTCCGCCTCGCCCCTCACGATGGATATTGGCGTGCGCAGCTCGTGCGATGCGTCCGCCATGAAGCGCCGTTGATGATCGAATGCGCTTTCGACTCGCGACAACAATCCGTTGATCACGGTGGCCAGCTGCCCGTACTCGTCATACGCATTGGGCACGGGCAGGCGCTCGTGCAGCGTGCTCGTGCCCATGTGCGACGCGTGCTCGGTCATCGCGATCACGGGACTGAGACTGCGGCGCGTGAGTAGATA
>JBDTXL010000148.1:0-8230 GCA_040006195.1 Gemmatimonadota bacterium
GAATCAGATCGCGATCGCTTACGAGTCGCGCGGTGCCGCTGACGGACACCCACTCCCGTGACTTGCCGTTGTAGTAGGCGAGATTCACCTCTGGTTGCGCCTGAACCTCATCGACCTTGTGAGTCTCGGTGCTGGTGACGAACCAGAAATCGACGCCCGGGCGTTTCTCCTGTGTGGACATTGGGCGCGACACCAGCGTGCCGTCGAAGTTGCGGTTCGTCAACATCGCGATGTCTATCCCCTCGACCAAAGAGTAGAGCTCCTCCATCTTCTTCGCGGGCGAGACGTTGTCGTTTCGCATGTTGTCGGACGCTTGTTCGCCACTCTTCTTGCTGCTGGTCTTGCTGGCGGTTTTGCTGGCAGTCTTGCTCTTGGGCTTGACGCTGGGCATGTGATTCTCCTCGCAAAGCGGTAACGGAGACGCGGTGCGCGCTCTGCAAAGACAGTAAGGCAAGGCGTGCGCCGCGAAGGATTGCCAGGCTCGTCTGCGCAACATGTCCAAATGTTGTCGAGCCGTTGACGACTCTTACGCAGCTCAACGAGGGAAAAATGGCCATCGGTCGCCGCACGAAATTCGTGCTGCTCGCTCTCGTATCCGTCTGCGCGAGCGTGTTCTGCTGCGGCGCCTATCTGCTCATGTCGTTCAACGCCGGGAACAACAATGATCCCGCGGCGTTCGACCGACTCGCCATCGCGTGGGTGGTTGGCGCCGTTGTCATGTTGTGCGTGGCTTTTGGCTCCGTGATCGCGGCGTGGCGGAGCAACGTCGGTCGCTGAGCGCGACGGCCGTGCCTGCCACGCCGGCTACTGTATCGACCCCAGGTTGCTCAAGCTGAAGAGGATCAACGCGAGCAGGCCGGCCGCTCCGAGTCCAACCGCAAGCCCGGCCGTATTTCTCGCCGAGAATCCACGCACCGATACCTGCGCGACGCTGTCGACGGGGATAGCGACGGAGTCGTGCATCGCATTCGCACGCAGTGTGTCGCTCCTGATCGTCACACCGGTCACGGCCAAATCGATCTGATTGCCAGAGCGCGTCGTGACACCGCTCACCTCATCCAGCGGAGTGCTGGCATTCAGCGTAACGCGATGCGTCGCGTAGCACCCCGCGAACAGTGGCGCAAAAACAAATGCGAGAATGCGTAGTCGGGCGTTGCTTTCATCGAATCAGCACGCGTGGTTGGAGATCCTGCGACAGTGATCCCGTCACTACGGCGAACCATCAATCGAAGGTGTCCGCCGGACTTCTTCGCGTCAATCTTCGCGACTGTTCAACAGCCAACCGCATGATTACGCGATATCGACGAGCAGTATCGAGTGATCGGAGATCGCCGCGCGTCGCTCCCCGTGCGAATATGCGCAGCCACCCATTCGCGCTGCGAGCGACGCCGACGCGAACGCATGGTCGAGACGATAGGGATGCCTCGACCCCTGCCACGTGTGCGCGCGCGCGTCCTCTCCATGCCGCGCGCGCCACAGATCCGTGAATCCGATCGCCGGCAGTCGATCGAAGAATTCTCCGCTGAACGCGGCGGGGTTCGTCGAATCGTGCTTTGGACTCCCAGAATTGAAATCGCCCAAAACGAGAACGGCGTTGGAGCTCTCCGCCCGCAGCGATGCCAGCAGCCCGTCCCAGTACTGCCGATGCACATCGCGACCCAGCGGCCCATAGATCGCGCGAAGCTCGAAGCCGTGGTCAGGGACCGACACCGCCAGGTAGTGACGCTCGAGATCGCGGAGCGCGACAGGCCGCGGCCGAGCGACGAGTGGCGATCCCGAGAGCACCGCGATCCCACCCTGCCGCGCGCCCTGCGTCGTCACGAGCAGATGCGGCCATCCGCTCGAGCGGAGCGACTCGATGATCTGCGCGCTCCCACTCTCCTGATACTCGCAGAGCACGATGACATCCGGTGCGTGCGCCGCAATCGCAGCCACGATGCGATCACTTCGGGCACGTCCGCCGCGACGAATGTTCCACCCCAGCACTCTCATCGGCGTCGCGTGTGTGCCTTTACTTCATCCCCGTGCCCGGCCCGCGGAGCGCACGTCCCGGTTTCGCGCCCGTGTGCACGCCGTCCCTCAAAACCTCCACCCCGTTCACGAACACTTCCCGCATTCCCACCGACAGCTGGTGCGGCTTCTCGTACGTCGCCTTGTCGGTGATCGTGTTCGGATCGAACACGACGACATCCGCATACAACCCCGCGCGCAGCATTCCCCGTTCCTGAATCGACAGCCGCTCGGCCACGCCCGACGTGAACTTCCGAATCGCGTCCTCGAGCGTCAGCACATGCTCCTCGCGCACGTATTTTCCGAGCAATCTCGGATAGCTGCCATACGCTCGCGGATGCGTCAGCCCCTTCGCATCCGCAGGGTCGAACCCCTCGGCGTCCGTCCCGATCACTACCCATGGGCGCTTCAGCTGCATCACGACATTCTCGTCGGTCATGCTGAAGGTCAGCTTCCCCGCGCGGCCTCCGCTGAGCAGCACCACGTCGGCCATCGCCTCCCCCCACGACTTGTGCATGTCATCCGCAATCTTGTCGAGCCGCCAGCCCTCGTACTTCGCGAGCGACGGCGTCGTCAGAAGCCCGACGACCATGATCGGCCCCGGCCCCGATTCCTGACAATAAACCGGCCGGTGTGGCGTCGAGTCCATCGCCTCGGCGATGATCTTCGCGCGCGTTGAAGAATTCTTCAGATTCTCGAGGAGCTTCCCATTTTCCGCCGCCCACGGCGGCACGCATGATGCGAGACCATTCCCTGACGCGGTGTAGGGATACATCGTCGCGCCCACATCCTGCCCCGCAGCGCGCGCGGAGTCGATCTTCGAGACCATCTCGGCCGCCTTCCCCCAGGCGTGACGTCCGGCCGCCTTCAGGTGATAGATCTCCACCGGCACTCCGCCTTCGCGTCCGATTGCGAGCGCTTCGTCGAGCGCCTCGAGCAGCGAGTCGCCCTCCGACCTGATGTGCGAGATGTAGACGCCGTGATACGGCGCCATCGCCTTCGCGATCTCGCCCAGCTCGTGCGTTCCGGCGTACGTCCCAGGCGGATAGATGAGCGCACTCGCGACACCGAAGGCGCCGTCCCTCATCGCGTCGCGCGTCACGCGCCGCATCGTGTCGAGCTGCGCTGCCGTCGGCGCGCCACGCGACTGTCCGTTCGCGTACACGCGGATGGTCTCGGCGCCGAGGAACGAGCCGACGTTGATTGAATTGCCGTGCTTCTCCATCGCGTCGAGCCACGCGCCGAATCCGTGATCGCCCATGAACTGCTTTTCGATACGGATGCCGCTGCTATCGCTCGCGTCCAGCGTCGCGAGGAACTTGTCGTTGACCGGCGCGGGCGTGTTGCCCTCGCCCAGTATCTCGGTGGTGACACCCTGCGTGACCTTGCTGATCACGCGGCCATCGCCGGTGAGCAGCTGCTCGTTCGACTGGCCCTGGATGTCGATGAATCCCGGCGCGACGACCAGCCCCTTCGCATCGACGCGCTTGCCCGCTCGCGCGTTGGCGAGCGTTCCCGCGGGCGCAACGATCGCGATGCGATCGCCCTTGAGCCCGACGTCTCCGTAGTACCACGGATTCCCTGTCCCATCGACGATCTTCCCGCCGATGATGACGACGTCGTACGACCCATCGGGTGCGGCAACCCCCGGATGCGCGGTGCCCGCGCATGCCGAAAGCGAGATTGCGATGGTCGCGAGAGTGGCAGTGGAGCGGAATGACATGGTCATTGAATCCTGCAGGAAACGGGGTCGGCAGTGCATGCGGTAATGCATACAAAGTTGCGTATGTCGCTGTGATATCCTAACTTGCGCATCCTTTTGGGGCGTAGCTGAGCTGGCAAAGCGCCGGACTGTTAATCCGGAGATCGGTGGTTCGACCCCACCCGCCCCAGTGCTGAAAAACGAGATCCGCAGCTCCGCGAGGTTCGCAGCGCTGCCGCTCGCTTCACACGTCTACCTGGTCGCCGCTCCGGCAGGCCGTGGCGCCGTGAATTCACTCGGCTTCACACGCTGCTCGCCCGGGGGCGCGCCCGGAATCGCCGACCCCGTCTCGGGCTCCGGATTTTGCGCACGGAAGAAGAGCGCGGCAAGCGCGTCGTCCGCGAGCGGTGCGAGCGGTGCGAGCGGCGACTGCGAGAGCGACGTGAGCCCCACTGTCAGCACGAAAAGTACGCACCGATAGCCTCCGTGGCATACGAGATGTTCATCGTTCAGCGGTGGTAGAAGTGAGTGAGGAGCCTCTCCTGGTCGCGTGAATTAACGGCGCGAGCCGATGGGCGGCTAGAGTCCGGGCGGCTCCCGTGAACATTGTGGGCGACGCCGGCTGGTGGCGCGGCAGGCAACTATCCGGACGCTCAATGCGTTACCTCAACGGGCGTTAGCTCTGTATCAAGCGGGCGCAGGTCGTGCCAAGGCCCGCTCCATGCATCAGCTTTCTTCCCACGCCACCTGCGCGGCGGTACGTTCTCGACCCATCCAATAGTGGAGCTACGAACATGAGCGACAACAAGAATGATGCTGGGAAGAAGGGCGACGCCAAGAGCGACAGCGAGCAGGCGCTTCAGGACGAGCTCCGTCGCGAAGCGGCGGAAGGGAAGGGCTCGGTAGGCGACGCCGCGAAGAACAGCAATCTCTCAGGCTCATCGACGTGGGAGACGCTGCCCGAGGGCGAGGGTGACAAGAAGGGAAAGAAGTGACACGCGGTCCATCCAGCGATTCGTCCGACAGCTCGGCAGATGACCGCAAGAGAATCGGCGAGGAGATAGCGTCTCGTCTTCGCCGGAACGGCGTGCAACTCACCGGAAAGGAGTCTTCCGATGAGTTGGCGGATCTCGAAGATGCCGTGGAGAATTTCGAGCGCGCGGTGGAGCGCGCGGGTGGCGATCTCATGGTCGACGAGCCCGTGTCGAACGGCAAGCCGATCGCTCCCGACGACTCGAGCTTCGTGCTCCCCGCACGCAATGCATCCGAGCCGGTGGCTGCGTACATCAAGAGCATCAATCACGCAGCTACACTCGCCGGAGCAAAGGGCAGGAAGTAGTAGCGAGCGCTGACGAACGCGCGACAGAAGGTGCTCGAGCTCCGACTTCCGGAGCTCGGCCCTCCGTCGTGTTGCACGGCCGACATTCTACGCCTTACTCCCACGAGTGGTCAATCCGGTGACTTCGCCAACCATTCCCGAGAGCACCATCTCCGCGCTCAGCGAACTGCTCGTGCGCATGGTGAACGATGAGCCGCCCACGACAGCCGAAGGCGCGATGCGCGCTGGCACTGAAGTTCGCCGCGCACTGCGCGGTCTCTGCAACGATGCGCGAAGCAACGACGTGCGCGTCGAACAAGTGGTGATTGCGATCAAGCAGGGATGGTCATCGCTTCACAGCGATCACCCGCGCAGCCGCTCGGTAGGCCCCGATGCGCTGCTCAATCAGGTCATCACGCTCTGCATCGACGAGTATTATGCGGGCGTAGCATAGCAGGCACCAACAATCGATAAACGACGCATCCCCTCGGCGTTGTGCTCTACTCGCGATCGATGGAAGGTGCGGTCGCCCCGGCCATCGCCGTCGCGGGTGTGCGGCCCATTTCGCGGTAGGCGTACGTAATCGGCGGCGGGGTGCCGTCGAGCATCGCGTCGATGATCGCGCGATCGGATGTCAGCGTGCAGACGGGATCGGTGCGCGTCGCATCGCCGGTAAGGGCGAATGCCTGGCAGCGACAGCCGCCGAAGTCAACGTGTTTGCGCGGGCAGCTGCGACATGGCTCCTGCATCCAGTCATCCCCGCGGTACGCCTTGAAGGCGCTCGACTCTTCCCAGATGTGCCTGATGCTGTGATCGCGCACGTTGTCGAAGCTGAGCGTCGTGATCTGCGATGCTGCGTGGCAGGGCATCACCCGACCATCGGGCGCGACGACGAGATAGAAGTTTCCCCATCCGCCCTGGCACGGCTTCGGAAATTCGCTGTAGTAATCGGGAAGCACGTAGATGATCTGCATCTTCCCTCGATACTTCTCGACCGCACGATCGACGATCGCCTCCGAGCGCACGATCTGATCGCGTGTCGGCATCAGCGACTCGCGACTCAGCACCGCCCAACCGTAGTACTGCGTGTTCGCGAGCTCGATGCGATCTGCGCCGAGCGCGCCGGCCATGTCGATGATCTCGGCGAGATGATCGAGATTGGCGCGATGCAGGACGACGTTCACGCTGAAGGCGAAGTCGAGCTCCTTGATCCACGCAGCCGCCTGATGCTTCGCATCCCAGCTGCGAGTGCCGGCGATCTTTTCGGCGATCTCCTTTTCGGAATCCTGAAAGGAGATCTGCACGTGCTCGAGACCGGCGTCCTTGATGCGCACGGCGCGATCGCGCGTGAGGCCGACGGCGGAGGTGACGAGCGTTTGATAGAAGCCCAGCGTGTGCGCGTGGGCGACGAGCTCTTCGAGATCGCGGCGGATGAGCGGCTCGCCGCCGGAGAGTCCGAGCTGCAGCGCGCCGAGCTCGCGCGACTGTGTGAAGACCCGCTTCCAGTCTTCCGTCGAGAGCTCCGACTGCGAGCGGGCGAGATCGACCGGGTTGGAACAGTAGGGGCAGTGGAGCGGACAGCGGTGCGTGAGCTCCGCGAGCAAGGTCGTGGGTCTACGATCCATCGCGCACCGTTATCCGTGGAAAAGAGAAGGGACCCGCCGAAGCGGGCCCCCTGTGCTTCGCTGCGCGCTGGTTAGCGGCGGGCGACGTAGGCAGTCACTTCCATCGTGACTTCCACGACTTCGAATTCCGGCTTGGTCCAGGACATTGCAGGACTCCTGTTAGCGGTAGGTGCATCTTCGCGACCGGCACCCGGCAGGCGAGAAAGTTCACCCAAACGGAACTACTTACTGGCTCGCGACTACCGTGACTAAAGCACTGACCGTGCCGTAATGATTAGAGAGGTTTACAAAGATGTAAGTCCATTTATAATATGAAGTTATGAGATACCTACAGCGTCGCTATGTAGTTTGGTTTTACCCCCAATTTCTCGCTAAATGACCCACTACTGGATCATTTCGCGCAGCGAGCTCATCGACTGCCTTGCTCCATCATCCCACCGGAGATGACGGCATTTCATCCCGCACCAGCTCACGATCCGCCAGCTCCGAGAGATACGTCTGCACATCCGCCAACACGTTCGCGCCATAGCGCTGATTGAGCGTCGCGGCGATCTCCTCGATCGTGCGCTCGCCATCGCACAGCGCAAGAATCTCCGCGGCCGTGTCGTTCAACAGCACCGCGCCTTCCGGATACTGCAGCACGCTTCGCTGCCTCGCGTCGTCGAATTGCACGCGCGCGAACTTCCAGAGCTTTGGACGGGACGAGCCAGTGAGTGCCATTCCCATCACTCCTCGCGATACGCGTTGTAGATCGTGTCGATCATCACCCAGAGCATCTCGATCTTGAACGAAAGCGCTTCGAACGCGCGCTGCTGCGTCTCGACGGTCGTGCAGTACGTCGTCACGATCTCGAGTCCGTGATTGCTGTCGCGCGGCGCCTGCGTGAGTCGGCTGTTGAAGTAGTCGTACGCGTCAGCACGAATCCACGAATAGTGTTTGGGCAGCGACTCGAGCCTGCGGCGCATGATGTCCGGCGCGAACAGCTCCGTGAGCGATGATGCCGCCGCCTCGACCCACGGCTTCGTCTTGCAGAAGTTCACGTACATCTCGGCCGCGAAGCGCACGCCGGGAAGCACGTGACGCTCGTCCTCCATCTCCTCGCGTGGAACGCCGAACGCGATTCCGAGCTGAATCCACTTCTCGATCCCGCCCTCGCCAGGATTGAGCCCATCGTGATCGATGATGCGCTGAATCCACTTGCGACGGACCTCCGGCAGCGGGCAGTTCGAAATGATCGCGCCATCCTTCCGCGGTATCGCACGCTGATATGCGAGCCGGTTCGCGACCCATCCCTGCATCTGCCGCTGCGTGAGCCTTCCTTCGTGCATCAGATGATGGAAGGGATGCTCCACGTAGTACGATCCGTGAAAGCCACGGAGCGCCGCGATCAGCGCATCGGGTGCGAGCGGCGACTCGAGCTTCGGGATTGGCGGGGCCGGCGGAGCTGCGATCGTCGGCGCGGAGAGAAGAGAGCTGGACATGGTGAAAGCATACCGCGTGGTGGGGGGAGTGCACGACACGCGCGCAAAACGCGCGCCTCAGATCTCGAAGCGCATCCCATCCATGCCCACGATC
>JBDTXL010000149.1:0-2193 GCA_040006195.1 Gemmatimonadota bacterium
TCCATCTTCTTGGCGACGACGAGCGGCTGCACGAAGTGATGGAGCACGGCGCTCACCACGGCACCGGCGCCGGTGCCGCCGAGCGCGTCCTTCGTGATGCGCGAAGAGCGCAGCAGCACTGCGCCGCGCGTCAGCTCATCGCCAGTCCACGAGCTTCCGATCGCGCGCAGTCGTGCGAGCGAGATCGTGAGATCGGGTATCGGCTCGGGATGCCAACCATTTTCGGAGGCGACCACAGCTCGCGTCGCCACGACGCGCCGTTGCTCCGTGTTCATCCACTCGATGTCGCGCCGCGGCTCCAGGGCACGGATGCGCGCCGCGCCCAGCGCCGACGTCGCACGATCCGCGAGAACGTCGAGCACGCGCGAATACTCCAGAACTCCGAGCGCGTGTTTATTCATGACCACACAATCAACTGGGGCTGCTCAACTCCTCTTTCGCGATCCGGCTGATCGTCGACCCTTCCGAGCGACCCTTGAACATCGGGGTCACCTTCCCCATCACGCCGCCGATGTTTGTCACACCCTCCGCAATAACCTTTTTGATGGCCGAGCGAATCTCATCGTCGCTGACGTTCGCGGGGAGATACGCCTCGAGCGCCGTCACTTCGGCGCGCTCGCGGTCGGCGAGATCGGCGCGCGCGGCCTTGTCGTACATCTCGATCGACTCGCGCCGCCTCTTGATTCCCTTGCGCAGCACCTCGCTCACCTCGATATCGGTGAGCTCGCGCTTCGCCTCGATGCGGCGATTCTTGATGTCGGCGAGGATGGTGCCGAGCAGAAGCACTGCGTTCTTGTCCTGCGCCTTGCGAGCAGTGTTCAGGTCGCCCTGGATTTTGCTCTGCAGCGCGGATACCGCCGACGCTCCATCGGGAGTGCTTGTCATCGCCGAAAACTAACGCGAAACACGGATCGTGCGCGCGTGAGCGTATACGGTCACCCGGGCGGCCACTTCATTCGCCGTCCGCCCAGGAGGTGCATGTGCAGGTGATGCACCGTCTGTCCTCCGTCGTCGCGCGTGTTGATCACCACTCGATAGCCCGACGCGCCAATCCCCTCGCCCTCGGCGATGTCGGTCGCGAGCCGGGACATCTGACCGACGATGAGCGGATTCTTCACGTCCGACAGCGTCGGGATGTGCTCGCGCGGTACGATCACCACGTGCGTCGGCGCCTGCGGATCGATGTCGCGAAAGGCGACGCACTCGGGCGTCTGCGCGACGAGCGTCGCGGGAACCTCCCCTCGAATAATACGGCAGAAGAGACAGTCGTCAGACACGCGAGCGCTCGGCTGCCGCGGAAAGCGCGGCACGCACGATGCCGAGCGATGCGATCGCTGCGGTGTCGAAGCGAAGAGTGAGCGGCGCGAGTGCCACGGGGACGAAGCCGGCACCGAGCAGCTCCGAGCGCTCGCTCGCCTCGAGCCCGCCCTCGGGTCCGATCGCGAGCGTGATCGGCGCGGTGATCGGCAGCGACGGCAGCGGCTCGCCCGCTTTGTCGAGAAGCCAGCGCGTGCCGGCCGGACATGCGGCAACGGCGCGGTCAGGAGGCGCATCGGGATAGACCGCGGGAAGCCACGCGCCGCCGGACTGCGTGAGCGCTCCAACCATGCGCGCGCGAAGCTTGGTCTGGAACGACATCCCTTCGCCACGCGGCGTCACGTCGCGCGAACGGCGCCACATCACGGGACGCCAGCTGAAGGCCGCGAGCTCCGTCGCCTTCTCGCCGACGAGCAGCATGCGATCGCGATCGGCGATCGGCACCATGAGATGGATGACGGGGAGCGGATCGATCCGGTCGAGCAGGTCGACCTCGACCATCGCGTGCGCCTTCGCGAGCTTGACGACGTTGCCGTAGCCGACGCCGCCAGCGCCATCGACGAGACGGAGTCGATCGCCAATCGAGATGCGGCGCACACGCGCGTGGTGCGCCTCGCCCTCGCTGAGCGTCGTCACGCGCCCCGATACCATTGGCTCGGACGCGAAGAACGTTGCTATTGCCGTGCGATCACGCTGCTCCACCACTCTCCCTCACGAAGTTCGGATTCCAGAAGCCAGCCATCGGCTCGCAGCGACGACAGCAGCTGCTCGCGCTCCGTCACGAGAATGCCGCTGATCACGGCCCTTCCGCCAGAGGGCAACGCCCGCGCCATGACCGGCGAAAGCTCGATGATGACCGATGAGATGATGTTGGCG
>JBDTXL010000150.1:0-1860 GCA_040006195.1 Gemmatimonadota bacterium
AGCGCGGTCTCTCGATCGACGAGATCTACGAGCTCACGCGCATCGATCGCTGGTTTCTCGATCAGATGAACGACCTCCTCGAGGCCGAGCGTCGGTACTCGAGGCTCGGCGAGGTCGATGCGCTCGAGATGCGTAGTATGAAGCGCATGGGCTTCTCGGATGCACAGCTCGGTGCGCTCCGCGGCGAGAGTGAACTGAAAACGCGCGAGCACCGCTGGTCGCTTGGCGTGCGTCCGGTCTACAAGATGGTCGACACCTGCGCGGGCGAGTTCCCCTCGGCGACTCCGTATCTCTACGGCTCGTACGATGAGGAGAGCGAGGCGCCGCGCTCGGGGAAGCCGTCGGTCGTGATTCTGGGCAGCGGGCCGAATCGCATCGGGCAGGGTGTCGAGTTCGACTACTGCTGCGTGCGCGCGGTGCTCGCGCTCAGGGAAGCGGGCTACGAGACAATCATGGTCAACTCGAACCCGGAAACGGTTTCGACGGACTTCGACATCTCCGACAAGCTCTACTTCGAGCCCCTCACGCTCGAGGACGTGCTCGAGATCGTGCAACGTGAGCAGCCGCTCGGTGTCATCGTGCAGCTCGGCGGACAGACGCCGATCAAGCTCACGCGCGCGCTCGAGGCCTCGGGAGTGAAGATCCTCGGCACCTCGCCCGATGCGATCGACATCGCCGAAGACCGCCGCCGCTTCGACAAGGTCGCGCGCGAGCTCGGCATTCGGCAGCCGCCGAACGGCACCGCGACGACGCTGGCGGAGGCGGAGGCGGTGGCGCTCGATGTCGGCTACCCGGTGCTCGTCCGCCCGTCGTACGTGCTCGGTGGACGCGCTATGCAGATCGTCTACGACCAGAAGTCGCTGCGCGGCTACTTCGAGATGGCGGCGCGCGTATCGGAAAATCGCCCCGTGCTGATCGATCGCTTCCTCGAGGATGCGTACGAGGTCGACGTCGATGCGATCGGTGATGGTGAGCACTACGTGATCGGCGGCGTGATGCAGCACATCGAGGATGCGGGCATCCACTCGGGCGACTCCGCGTGCGTGCTCCCGCCCTACATCATTCGCGAAGAGGATCTCGCGACGATGCGCTCGCACACGCTCGCGCTGGCGAAGGCACTCGGCGTGATCGGGCTGATCAACGTGCAGTTCGCGATAAGGGATCGCGTCGTGTACGTGCTCGAGGTGAACCCGCGCGCGAGCCGGACGATCCCGTTCATCTCCAAGGCGATCGGGGTGCCGCTCGCTTCGCTGGCGGCGCGGCTGATGATGGGCGAGAGCCTCGCCGACACGGGCTTCACCAGGGAGATCATTCCGCCGTACGTCTCGGTGAAGGAAGCGGTCTTCCCGTTCAACAAGTTTCGCGGCGCCGATCCGGTGCTCGGCCCGGAGATGCGCTCGACGGGCGAGGTCATGGGGATCTCGGAGAGCTTCGGCAGCGCGTTCGCGAAGGCGCAGCTTGCGGCAGACAACGGGCTTCCTCTAAGCGGCGCAGTGCTTGTCACGGTGAACGATTCGGACAAGGCCGTCGTCGCTCCGATCGTGCGCCGTTTCGCCGACATGGGCTTTCGGGTGCTGGCGACGCCGGGCACCGCGAAATTCCTGAACGCGCGCGGCATTCCGGCGGAGACGGTGTTCAAGGTGCACGAGGGACGCCCGAACGGCGTCGATCTCATCGTGAACGGACAGGTGCAGCTGCTCATCAACACGCCGCTCGGCAAGCACTCGCAGACCGACGATTACACGATGCGGCAGGCGGCCGTTGCGCACCGCATTCCGTACACGACGACGATGTCCGCGGCGAATGCCGCATGCGACGCGATCCTGTCCCTGCGCTTCAAACCGCCCCAGGTGCGCTCGC
>JBDTXL010000151.1:0-6420 GCA_040006195.1 Gemmatimonadota bacterium
AGAACGCGCCGAACATTCGCGCGCGCATCATCTGCGAGGGCGCGAACGGTCCGACCACCGCGCCCGCCGATGCCATTCTCGAGGAGAAGGGCATCTTCGTCATCCCCGATATTCTCGCGAACGCGGGCGGCGTGACCGTCTCGTACTTCGAATGGGTGCAGGATCGCGGCGGCTACTTCTGGACGGAAGAAGTCGTGAACCAGCGGCTCGGCCAGATCATGGAGCGCAGCTTCGAAGCGGTACTCGAGCTCTCGAAGCGCCACAAGGTGAATATGCGGACGGCGGCGTACATGCTGTCCATTTCTCGCGTGGCCACGGTTCACCGGCTGCGCGGAATCTATGCGTGAGCGTGCGCCGCGTGCAGTGGAGGGGCGAGAGCTCTCGTGCGCGCGCGCGGACCGCGCGTGATGCGTGACGCGGCCGGGTGAAGTTCCGGATCGTCGCGGTGGGGAAGCCGCGCGCGCAGAATCTTGTCGCGGCGATCGAAGACTACGAGACGCGCGCGGCTCGCTACTGGCCTCTCGAGATTCGCGAGGTGCGCGAGGAGGGTGCGCGCGGTGCATCGGCGGAGCTGGTGCGCGAGCGGGAAGGGGAGCGGCTGCTCGCGGCGGCGGGCGCGGGCGCGCTGATCGTCGCGTGCGAGGGCGAGGGCGATGCGCGCACGTCGCCGGAGCTCGCGGTGTGGATGACAGCGGAGCGAGCGCGCGCGTCGCGCGATGTCGCATTCCTCATCGGCGGAGCGTACGGCCTGTCGGCTGCGGTACGCGCGGCCGCGACACAGCGACTTTCGTTCTCGCGCTTCACCTTCCCGCACGAGCTCGCGCGACTCTTGCTCGCGGAACAGCTCTATCGCGCGGGAACGATCGTGCGAGGCGAGCCCTATCACAAGTGAGCATCGTGAGCGCTCGCTCGTGACCGAGCCGCGCGTCGTCACGATGCCGTTCGGTGGGCCGGCGCTCACGCGCGCGATACTCGCGAATGCGTCGCCGCCCGAGTGGCGTGAGCGCGTTCCCGCTGGCGCGGAAGAGTGGACGGCGCGCGCGAAGGATGCGCAGGGCGATGCGAGTGTGCGCGATTGGGCGACGGTGCTGCGCCCGGCCTTTGCGGCGAGCGGTGCGGCCGAGGAACGGCTCGCGCGGAGCGCCGGCGGGAGGGGAGTCGTCGTCACCACTGGGCAGCAGCCTGGCCTCTTCGGCGGGCCGGTGTACACATGGAGCAAGGCGCTGAGCGCGCTGAGCCTCGCCGATGCGCTGGAGAAGGCGACGGGAATCCCGACGGCGCCGGTATTCTGGGCGGCGACGTACGACGCCGACTTCCTGGAGTCGAGTGCCAGTTATGTCATACTAAACGGCGACCTGGTGCACCTTCAACAGCCGCCGCCCAAAACCCCCGACCTTTCAATGCGCGACACGCCCCTGGGTGATGTCGCCCCGCTCATTCGCGAGATCGAGCTCGCCAGCGGCTCGGCCGTCGGCCATGCCGCGGTCGAGGTCGTGCGCGCCTCCTACACGGCGGAACAGACGATAGGCCTAGCCTACGTGCAGCTCCTGCGCGCGATCCTCGAGCCGCTCGGCATCGCCGTGCTCGATGCCGGACATCCTGCCGTGCGCCGTGCCTCGCACGCGTTTCTTCGCCGGGCGCTCGACAGCGCAAGCGAGATCGACGCCGCGCTCACCGTTCGCGAGCAGGAGCTCCGCGAGGAGGGTTTCGAGCCACCGGTCGCGCACATACGCGGGCTCTCCACCGTCTTCCGCTACGGTGATCGCACGCGCTCGCGCATCTCGATGGCCGACGCCGCGACGATCGACGACGATGCGGAGCTCGAGGCGAATGTGCTCCTGCGCCCGGTCGCCGAGCGCGCGATCCTTCCGACGGTGGCGTACGTTGGCGGACCGGGCGAGGTGGCGTACTTCGCGCAGGCGACCGCTGTAGGGCAGCAGCTTGGCGTCGCGGTGCCGGTGGTCGTGCCGCGCTGGTCCGGGATGATCCTGGAGCCGCACGTGGAGCGATTGCTCGCCCGCCACTCGCTCACCCCTGAAGAGCTGCGTGATCCGCACGCGGCCGAGTCGCGGCTCGTCCGCGCGCAGCTCTCGCCTCAGGTGCGCGAGGCGCTCGCGCGCTATGCGTCGGGCGCCGACGCGCTCAACGACGCGCTCCGCGCGTCACTCGCCGCAGACGGGAGCGCGCCACTTGTCCCCGACGCGGTGCTCGCAGGTGCGCGAGGGAACGTCGCGCACCGTGTCGAGCGGCTCGAGCGACGGATCGTCGCCGCCGCGAAGAAGCGCGACGCCGCGACGATGCGCGACATTGCGATCGCGCGCACATCGCTGTTTCCCCTCGGCAAGCCGCAGGAGCGCGTGCTCAACTTCATCCCGATGCTTGCGCGACACGGCGCCGCGCTGCTCGCGCAGATGCAGGCGCGCGCGAGCGAGCACGCGGCATTGGTTCTGGCGGGGCAGGTGAGTGACCCAGCGGATGAGCGGGTCGCCGCCCCCCGCTAGCGCAGGCGCTCCCGCTCGACGCGAGCGCTCGGGGCGCGCGGCCACGCTCGTCGCTACGGGAATACTTCTCAGCCGCCTGGCGGGGCTCGTGCGGCAGCACTTCCTGGCGAGATATCTCGGACTGAGCGACGGCGCCGACGCGTTCAACGCCGCGTTCCGCATTCCAAACTTCCTTCAGAATCTCTTTGGCGAGGGAGTGCTCTCCGCCTCGTTCATTCCGGTCTACGCGCGGCTTCGCGCAAACGGAGAGGAGAAGGAAGCGGCTGACGTCGCGAACGCGGTTCTCTCGCTGCTCGCGGTGGCGACATCGCTGCTCGTGCTCGCGGGGATCGCTGCGACGCCGCTGCTCATCGCGCTCATCGCGCCCGGCTTCACCGGTGCGAAGCGCGAGCTCACGATCACGCTCGTGCGAATTCTCTTCCCGGGCGCCGGCCTGCTCGTGATCTCGGCGTGGTGCCTCGGCGTCTTGAACAGCCATCGCCGCTTCCTGGTCTCGTACTCCGCGCCGATCGTCTGGAACGTCGCCATCATCGCGGCGCTCATTTGGCGAGGCGGGCGCGTGCCCGAGTTCGATCTCGCGGTGGTGGCTGCTTGGGCATCGGTGGTCGGAAGCGCGGCGCAGCTGCTCGTGCAGGTACCGACGGTGCTTATGCTGCTCCACCACTTCGACATCACGTGGGACACTGCCTCGGCCAACGTGCGCACCGTCGTGTCGAATTTCCTCCCGGTGTTCGTTGGGCGCGGCGTCGTGCAGATCAGCGGCTATATCGACGCGGTCATCGCGAGCCTCCTCGGCACCGGCGCGCTCGCGGCGCTCACCAATGCGCAGGCGCTGTACATGCTGCCGGTATCGCTCTTCGGGATGAGCGTGTCGGCTGCCGAGCTCCCGGCGATGTCGAGCGCGGTCGGTGACACGGCAGATGTCGCGGAGTATTTGCGCTCTCGTCTCGATGGAGGGCTGCGGCGCATCGCCTTTCTCGTGATTCCATCCTCGATGGCCTTTCTGGCCCTCGGCGACATCCTCGCGGGCGCGCTCTTCAAGTCGGGGAAATTCACGCAGGCGGACTCCGTCTACGTGTGGAGCATCCTCGCGGGGTCCGCGGTGGGGTTGCTCGCATCGACGCTCGGGCGACTGTACGCGTCGACCTACTACGCCCTTCGCGACACTCGCACGCCACTCCGCTATGCGATCGTTCGCGTCGCGTTGACGAGCGGCCTTGGCTACCTTTTCGCCCTTCCACTTCCACGACTGCTGGGCATCGATGCGCACTGGGGCGTCGCCGGTCTTACGGCGAGCGCGGGCATCGCGGGCTGGGTGGAGTTCGTGCTTCTCCGCCGCACCCTCAACGCACGCATCGGCCGAACGGGACTCCCTGCCTCACTCGTCGCGCGACTCTGGCTCTCGGCCGCACTCGCGGCCGCCGCCGCGTGGGGAGTGAAGGAGCTCGTGGGCCCGCGCCCGGCCGTGCTGCTCGCCGTGCTCACGATCGTCCCGTATGGCATAGTCTATTTCACATCGACGGCAGCACTCGGCATCCCCGAAGTGCGCACGATGCTGAATCGCGTGATGCGCCGTATGTCCTGATCCTGGTCTCGTCGCCGACGTGTTTCAGTGCGACTCTCAGCGCTATTCTCTCAAAGCACTCACCCTACGATCCGCCGCTATATTTGGAAAGTGTCTAACGAGCCAGCCGAGCAGATTGCGCTCAAGCTTCCGCATCTCCCCGAGTCGCCCGGCGTGTACCTCTTCAAGGACGCGGCGGGCGTGGTGCTGTACGTCGGGAAAGCGAAGCGACTGCGCTCGCGGGTGCGGAGCTACTTCAACGCCGATCCACTCGCCAGCGCGAAGACGCGCGTGCTCGTTCGCCAGATCTCCGACGTCGAGACCATCGTGGTTCCGAGCGAGGCGCATGCGCTGATCCTCGAGGCGAATCTCATCAAGGAGTACAAGCCGCGATTCAACATCGCGCTCCGTGATGACAAGTCATATCCGTACATCAAGGTCACGATCAACGAGCCGTTCCCTCGTGTCTACGTCACGCGGCGACTGATCGACGACGGCGGCCGCTACTTCGGCCCGTATACCGATGTCGGCGCGATGCGGCGTGCGCTCAACGTCGTCAAGCGAATCTTCACCGTGCGCTCCTGCCGCTACGACATGCCGAAGGAGATGCCCGAGCGCGCCTGCCTCGACTATCATATCGGGCGCTGCAAGGCGCCGTGTATCCTGCTGCAGACGCAGCAAGATTATCGCGCGATGATCGACGAGGTCCTGCTATATCTCGATGGGCGCACTGCCGAGGTCACCAGGCGTGTTCGCGCGCGCATGGAGGAAGCAGCGGCGAGCATGGACTTCGAGAGCGCCGGCGAGCTCCGCGATGCGCTTCGTCATCTGCAGAAGCTCGAGGAACCCACCGTCGTCGTCGAGGTCGAGGGCGGTGACCGCGACGTGCTCGGCTACGCCCGCGATGGCGAGGCCGGCGTCGTGACGATGCTCCGTATTCGCGGAGGGAAGCTCCTCGCACGCGAGCACCAGTTCGTGGAGAACATTCAGGACGAGGGAGACGACGCAGTGCTCGCGGCATATCTCGCGCGCACGTACATCCCGCTGGTCGAGCACGCGCGCGAGCTCCTCATTCCATTCGAGATCTGCGACCGCGAGGTGATCGAGCAAACGCTCCCTCGCACGCAGATCTGGATTCCGCAGCGCGGGCCGCGCCGGCAGCTGATCGAGCTCGCCGATCAGAACGCCCGGCATCTGCTCGAGGAGCAAAAGACGTCGACCTTCGAGGCCGACGAGCGCGCCGTCGATCCCGTGTACGAGCTGCAGCGCGAGCTCAGCCTGCAGAGCGTGCCGCGCGCGATGATCTGTTTCGACATTTCGACGGCGCAGGGATCGGATACCGTGGCGTCATGCGTCTGGTTCGAGAACGGACGTCCGAAGCGTGCCGAGTATCGGAAGTTCAAAATCGAGACGATTGTGGGCGGGCAGCCCGATGACTTCGCATCGATGCGCGAGGTCGTCACGCGATACTTCACCCGCCGGCTCGATGAGCAGAAGCCGCTCCCCGATCTCGTCGTCGTCGATGGAGGGAAGGGACAGCTCAGCTCCGCGCGCGAGGCGCTCGAGGCTGTGAACCTCTCGCGTCTGCCGACGATCTCGCTCGCGAAGCGCGACGAAGAGATCTTCTTCCCGGGGCGGAGCGACTCGCTGCGCCTGTCGAAGCGCTCGCCCGCGCTCCGGATGCTGCAGCGGATGCGCGACGAGGCGCACCGTTTCGCCATCACGTACAATCGAAAGCGGCGCTCGATGCGCACCGTCACCTCCGAGCTGCTCAAGATCAAGGGAGTCGGGCCCGAGAAGCGACGCGCGCTTCTGAACGCATTCGGCAGTGTTCAGGGAGTGAAGGATGCGGGCGCCGAGGAGATCGCGAAACTTCCGGGCTTCAGCGTAGCGAGTGCGCAAAAGGTGCTTGCTGCGTTGCTGCCTCCGGCGGAGGGCTCGTTCGCAGCAGCGCTCGAATCCACGCCCGAAGATGTGATTAATGACCCGGAATTACCGAGCGAAGCGCCCGGCGAAATGCCCTCGGAGTCGACGCTGACGGAGCAAGGCTAGCCGACGCTCGGCGACGCCGAGTAGCTTTCTCTCCATGTCCCCAATCGCGATCATCGACCCGTTCTCCGGCATCGCCGGAGACATGATGCTGGGCGCGCTCCTCGACGTCGGCCTCGATCCCGAGTGGCTGCGTGCGCTACCCGCGCGACTCAAGCTCGATGGCGTCGAGGTCCGCATCCAGCGCGTGCTTCGAGCGGGGATTGCGTGCACGAAGGTCGACTTCGACATCCCGCCGCAGCCGCACGGTCGCCACATCAAGAAGATCCGCGAGATGGTCGCCGCGGCCGGCGTTCCCGACGCGGT
>JBDTXL010000152.1:0-3010 GCA_040006195.1 Gemmatimonadota bacterium
GCCGTCCGTGCGCGTCGCACGGGCGGTTTGCTTTCGGTAATGGCGAATGCCCGAATTGACGTTATCGCCGCGCGCGTCGCGGCCCGTACAACTGACTCTGACACCGCAGCTCTACATCAATCGTGAGCTGAGCTGGCTCGAGTTCAATTCGCGGGTGCTACACGAGGCGTTCGACACGCGCAATCCGCTGCTCGAGCGCCTCAAGTTCGCGGCGATCTTCAGCACGAACCTCGACGAGTTCTACATGGTGCGCGTCGCCGGACTCCGCCGGCAGCTGGCGGCGAACGTCACGGTCAGCGCGCCCGATGGGCTCTCGCCGCACGAGCAGCTCGAGGCGATCTCGACACGCGTGCGCCAGCTACTCGCGCAGCAGCAGCAGCTGATTCACGAGGAGCTGCTTCCGGCGCTCACCGATCGCGGCGTTCGTCTCGTGACGTTCGAGGAAGAGCTCACTGCTGCGGAGCTCAAGCGGCTCGATGAATATTTCGAGAAGCAGGTGTATCCGGTGCTCACGCCGCTCGCGGTGGATCCGGGGCATCCCTTTCCGTACATCTCGAATCTCTCGCTGTCGCTCGCGGTCGAGATTCGCGATCCCGACACGCAGGAGGATCATTTCGCGCGCGTCAAAGTGCCGCGAAGCCTTCCGCGCTGGGTTCCGTTCGGCAGGCCGAACCAGTTCATACCGCTCGAGCAGCTGATCGGAATCAATCTCCGCTCGCTCTTCCCCGGAATGGAGGTGCGGAACTGGTACGCGTTCCGCATCACGCGGAACTCGGACATCGAGCTGCTCACATCGGAGGAGCCGGACGATCTGCTCGAGACGATCGAGGAGCAGGTCTTCCTCCGCCGCTTCGGCGAGGTCGTGCGTCTCGAGGTGCAGACCGACACTCCGCCCGAGATGCGCGCGCTGCTCGTCGATGAGCTGCGCGACGATCGCCTGCCACCCAATGCGACGCTCACACAGGCCGATGTGCACGAGATGGGGTCGCTCCTCGAGCTCGGCGATCTGCGAGAGCTCGCATCGCTCGACATCCCCGAGCTTCGCGATCCACCACTCGTTCCGTCGACGCCGCCGAGGCTACGCGGAGTGAACGGCAGGATGTTCGACGTCATTCGTCAGGGCGACGTGCTCGTGCATCATCCCTTCGACTCGTTCCAGACGACCGTCGAGCAGTTCATCGAGCGCGCAGCCGAAGACGATGACGTGCTCGCAATCAAGCTCACGCTCTACCGCACGTCAGGTGATACGCCGATCGTGCGCGCGCTCACGGAAGCGGCAGAGAGCGGGAAGCAGGTGGTCGTGCTGGTGGAGCTCAAGGCGCGTTTCGACGAGGCGAACAACATCACGTGGGCGCGGCAGCTCGAAAGCGCCGGTGTGCACGTGGTGTACGGAATGATGGATCTCAAGACGCATACGAAGACCTGTCTCGTCGTGCGGCGCGAGGCAGATGGCATTCGGCGCTACGTGCACGTCGGAACGGGAAACTACAACTCGAAGACGGCGCGGCAGTATACGGACCTCGGGCTGTTCACCTGCAATCCGGAGATCGGCGCCGACTTGAGCGACCTGTTCAATTTTCTCACCGGCTTCTCGCGGCAGCGACACTACCGCAAGCTCATCATCGCACCGGGTGAAATGCGAAACCGTTTCCTCGCGCTGATCGCGCGCGAGAAAGAGCACGCGCGGGCGGGGCGGCCGGCGCGGCTGATCGCGAAGATGAACGCGCTCGCCGATGCCGAGGCGATCACGGCGCTCTACGAGGCCGCTCAAGCCGGCGTGCAGATCGATCTCATCGTGCGCGGCATCTGCTGCCTGCGCCCCGGCATCGAAGGGATCAGCGACAACATCCGCGTGACGAGTGTCGTCGGCCGCTTCCTGGAACACTCGCGGCTCTGGTACTTTCTCAACGACGGCAGCGAGGAGTACTACCTCGGCTCAGCCGACTGGATGCCGCGCAACTTCGAGCGGCGCGTCGAGGCGGTCACGCCGGTGGAGGACAAGACGCTGCACGAGTCGTTGCGCACGCTGCTGGCGACCTACTTGCGGGACAATCGAAACGCATGGATCCTGCAGTCCGACGGATGCTATCTGCAGCGGCAGCTGGATGGCGAGCCGGAACAATCGGCGCAGCAGCTCGCGATTGCGGCTACTTCGGGGAGCGCTCCGTTCGATCCGTGAGCTTCGCGACCGCCTGAGCGGTGCGCGAGCCGATGATCTCGACAGCTATCCCGGCAAGCTTCTCGAGCAGCTGCGCCTTGCGGTTTCCCCCCCAGATCTCGAGGCGCATGGGCTGGTGGATGTTCCGTGCGATCGGTGTGATGCGAATGTGATCCTTCGTCCAGCGCACCTTCACGCGATCGACGGCGGAGATGTGGCCGCGGTCGAGTCCATCCGCCAGTCGTAGAATAGCGGAGAGCCGGCGCACCTGATCGCGAATCGGCTTCGCGAGCCCGGCGAAGCTCGGATGCTCCCTGGACGGCGGCGCGCCGCGGTGATAGCGCGCGACGTTCGCCACGACGAGCTGCTCCATCGGCGACATGCCGAGCAGCTCCGCGTGCGTGATGAGGTAGTACGAATGCTTGTGGTGCTTGTCGTAGCTGATATGGTAGCCGATGTCGTGGAGCATTGCCGCGCTGGCGAGAATCTCGCGCTCGCCGGGTTTCGCGCCGAGCCGCGCGCCGACGGCGTCGAAGAGCTGGAGCGCGAGCTTCTGCACGTGCATCGAGTGCCGCTCCTCGAAGTGGCACGCCTCGGCCAATCTCCGTACGGACCGCTCGCGCGCCTCGCCCGGACTCGCGACGGTGGGGAGCACGTGCGCGGTCTCGAGCAGAAGTCCTTCGCGAATGCCGTATGCGGACACCACGAGACTCGGGGAGTCGAGACGCGCCATCACCTCAGCGATGACCGCGAGCCCCGCGACGATAATGTCCGAGCGTCCGGCGTTGAGCCCGGCGACCGTGAGTCGCTCGGTCGGCGTCATGTCCTGCAGGCTGTCGAGAATATGCTCGA
>JBDTXL010000153.1:0-1990 GCA_040006195.1 Gemmatimonadota bacterium
GGATGGGGTACGTCCTCTTCAAGCAGGGGAAGCTGGCCGAGGCCGAGCAGCATCTGAGCACGGCGGCGACGCACGATCGGGGCGACTCGTCGATCGCGACGGCGCTCCGCATGGTCCGGAGGCTGCTGCGCTACGCACACGTCGCCGGCAACGGCAATGGCGCACCCGGACACGCGGAACTCGTAGCGGCGCAGCGCCGCGTCGAGGAAGAAGCGCGTCTGCTCTTCGCCGATATCCTGGGCGAGGGCGAGCATACGGCGCTGCTGCTCAACGCCGACGGGCTCGTGGCAGCGGGACTCTACGTCACGGCCGATGGCGAGGATGTGTCGCAGGAAGTCGGCGCTGCGCTCACGGGCGTGCGCGATGAGGCGCTGCGCGCGGTGCGCCATCTCGACCTCGGCGCGTGGAAGGCGGTCGTGTACGAGACGGAGCTGGCGACGATCGCGCTGGCGCCTGCGATCGATGAATCGATGGTGCTGGTGGCGGCTGGACGATCGGTGCCGCTCGGGTTCGTGCGCAGAGTGCTGGACCGATGTGTGCAACGCGCGACGGCGTGGCTCGAGGAGGTCGCATGAGCGCGTCGCCGTTCGAGAGCATACTCTCGCTGCTCATCCGCCAGCGCGGCGTGCTCGGCTGCCTCGTGGTCGGCGAGGCGGATGGGATCATCGTCGACTCCAATGTGCAGGTCGGCATCCAGTCGAACGTCGTCGCCGCGCTCGCGGCCGCGCTGTACCGCAAGGCGCGACTCACGTCTGCTGCCGCGGGGCTCAGCACGATCGGCTTTCTCCAGCTCGAGGCGGAGAAGGGTCACATCTGCGCCATCGGGCGCGACGGACTCGTACTCGTGACGCTGGCCGAGCCGAGGGCGCACATCGGCAGGATTCGCGGGGCGATGATCGAGTCGCTGAGCGTGCTCGCATGAGAACCCACGTCGCGGAGCCGTGGATCGAGGCTCCGCTCCAGACCTTCGTCGATGACGCGCGGGCGCTCTTTGCGCTCCTGCTGCATCCCAACGGTCAGGTGATGGGCCAGTTCGGCTTCACGCGCGCGGTCGACGTCATGGCGGCGTGCGCGCTCGCAGCCGCGATCCATGCGTCCGCGGGCGAGCTGGGACGCGAGCTCGACGGAAAACCCTTCCGTGAGATGTATCACGCGGGGAAGGACCGCCAAATCTTCATCGGCGACGTTCCGACCACCCAGCACCGCTTCGTTTTTCTCACCGTTTTCGATGCGGAAAGCTCACTTGGGCTGGTTCGCATCTACTTTCAGGAGCTGTGTGCGCTGCTCGAGAACGCGCAGCCGCCTGCGACCGTGCAGACGCCGATCTCCGCCGCATCGCTCGAGCATGATCTGAATCGCAATCTCGCCATTCTGTTCGGACGCGCGCCGCGCGATTCGAACGGCAGCGAGTCGTCCATCTCCCTTGCCTGAAGCGCCGTGTCACTGGTCAACTACGCCACTCGTGAGATCACCTGCAAGATCGTCTACTACGGCCCGGGACGGTCGGGGAAGACGACGAATCTGCACTACATTTACGAGCAGGTGCCGGGCGATCGCAAAGGGCAGATGGTCTCCCTCGCGACGCAAACGGATCGAACGCTCTTCTTCGACTTTCTGCCACTCGATCTCGGCACGATCTCGGGTTTCTCGACGCGCTTCCAGCTTTATACCGTGCCCGGACAGGTCTACTACCAGGCAACGCGGAAGCTCGTTCTGCACGGTGCCGATGGCGTGGTGTTCGTCGCCGACAGTCAGGCGCGGCAGCTGGCCGAGAACATCGAGAGCATGCAGGATCTCCACGCGAATCTCGCGGAGCACGATATCGATGTGCGCACCATGCCGCTCGTGATCCAGTACAACAAGCAGGATCTCCCGCGCTCGCTGATTTCGAGCGTACCGGAGCTCGAGGACGCACTGAACTTTCGCGAGGTCCCTTCGTTCGCCGCGGATGCGCTGCACGGCACCGGCGTCTTCGAGACGCTGCGCGGAA
>JBDTXL010000154.1:0-3232 GCA_040006195.1 Gemmatimonadota bacterium
GGACAGTCACTATATCATCGGATCAGTGGTCGGACCTGCGCCATATCCACGGATGGTCCGCGAGTTTCAGGCTGTGATCGGGCGAGAGGCCCGTTCGCAGATGCTCGCGCAGGTGGGACGGCTCCCGGCGACGGTCGTGGCTTGCGTCGGCGGTGGCTCGAACGCCATGGGGATCTTTCATCCGTTCGTGGATGACGCCGGAGTCGAGCTGGTCGGAGTCGAAGCGGCGGGCGAGGGGCTCGAAACAGATCGCCATTCGGCATCGCTGTCAAAGGGGACGCCGGGGGTGCTTCACGGTTCGCGCAGCTACCTGCTGCAGGACGAAGCGGGGCAGGTGCATCCCGCGCATTCGATCTCGGCAGGACTCGATTACCCGGGCGTCGGGCCGGAGCATTCGTTTTTGAAGGACAGCGGGCGGGCGATGTATGTGTCGATCACCGATGCGGAAGCGCTCGAAGGGCTCGTGACATTGAGCCGCCTCGAGGGAATTATCCCGGCGCTCGAAACGTCCCACGCAATCGCCTGGGTAGTGAAGGAGCGCGCGCGGTGGTCGTCGGACGAGCCTGTGCTGATTTGCATCAGCGGGCGCGGCGACAAGGATGTATCGCAGGTGAGTGAGCTGCTAGGAGACCGCATAGCAAAGTGACGTCGCCAACGATCGCCCCCCCAGAGCTTACGCTCGACGAGCTGCCGGAGCCGCCATGCGCTCCGCATCTCGTCGAGGAGTTGCTGCGCAACTTCGCGCGGGCGATCAAGACGCATCAGCTCTACCTGCCGAACAACCCGATCTACACGCGCGCGATCGACAACCTGCGCGCCGCCTTCGCTCCCATCTGGCCGCATACTCCGGAGATCGTCCTCACGATCACCGAGGCGGACTTTCGCTGGTTCGGACTCGTCGTCATGCACGAGCCGAGTCGGTCGGAGAGCGTGCCGTGGCAGTTCTTCAAGGATGGCGTTCGCGAGCTGACGCTCACGCAGGGCATCGAAGATGACGAGCTTCCGGCGCTCCTCACGATTCTGCAGCGAGTAAAGAACGCGGCGCCCGAAGAGGACGACCTCCTCACGCTGCTCTGGGAGCAGGAGTTCACGCGCCTCAAGTATCGCTTCGTCGACATCAATCTCGACTCGCACGCGTCCTTCGACGGAGCGACCGAGCCGCCGAAGGAGCGCACGATCCCGATCATCGACGACATCCGCGCCGAAGAAGAAGCGGAGCCGAAGCGGAAATCGGGTATCGTCCGGCTCGAGGATCTCGACGCAACGCTCTACTTCCTGGACGAAAGCGAGATCGATTATCTGCGCGCAGCGGTAGCGGCCGAGCAGACGGTCGATATGCCGCGCAACGTGCTGGCGATCCTGCTCGATATCTTCGAAGTACAGGAGAGCGAGAAGGTTCGTGAGGAGATCTGCGGCATTCTCGAGAGCTACATGCTCAACCTGCTCGCGGCTGGAGCGTATGGATCGGTGGCGTACCTGCTCGCGGAGACCGAGCATCTCGTCGCGCGCTCGGTTGGCCTGACGCCGGGGCATCGCTCGCGACTCTTCGCGCTGCCGACGAGCCTCAGCGATCCATCGGTTTTGTCGCAGCTGCTCGAGGCGCTCGATCAGTCCGAGGTAATCCCGGCGCAGGAGGAGCTCGACGCGCTCTTCGAGCAGCTTCGCGGCGGCGTGCTCGGCACGGTGCTCGGCTGGCTCAAGCAGGCGCAGAAACCGGAGCTTCGCACGGCCCTCGAGCGTGTGGCCGGCAGAATGGCGTCGGCGAACAGCGCGGAGATGATGAAGCTGATCGGATCAGCGGATCCCTCGGTGGCGATCGAGGCCATGCGCCGCGCGGGCGAGCTCAAGACGGCTGCCGCCGTCGCCCCGCTTGCGAAGGTGCTGCAACAGCCGAATGCTCTTCTACGCCAGGCTGCGGCGCAGACGCTCTCGGAAATCGGCTCGACGGGCGCAATGCGTCTGCTCGAGACGGCGCTCAACGACGATGATCGGGACGTGCGCATCGCGGCGGTGAAGGCGATCGGCATTCGTGGACATCGCGCCGCGCTGCCGCGCGTCGAAGCGGTGGTCCAGGGGAAGTCGGTGAAGGGAGCCGACCTCACCGAGAAGATGGCGTACTTCGAGGCCTACGGTGCACTCGCGCGCGACGCGGGAATTCCCCCGCTCGACAAGCTCCTCAATCGCCGCAGCTTCTGGGGACGGCGCGCTGGTCCCGAGCTGCGCGCCTGCGCCGCGCGCGCACTCGGCATCATCGGTACGGCAGATGCGCTCGAGAGTCTTCGTCGCGCCACGCGCGATCGCGATCCCATGGTCCGCAGCGCCATCAACCGCGCGATGCGCGAGAAGACGTAGGCGATGGCGACCGCGACGACCAACGCGGGCACCACCAACCTCGCACCGCCGAACGTCGGCGAGCGCGGGAGCGACGGCTTCGTTCGCAAGGCCGGACGCGAGTTTCTGCTCGCGATCTACGGCGCGCTCCGCACCGTGAAGATGTATCCACCGGACAATCCGGTGGTGCAGAAGACGATGCAGGAAGTCGTGCGCCTCTCCAACGAGCTGTTGCGCAACGAGCGCGAGGTCGAGCTCCGCGTCTCGGGCGAGTTCATCTTCATCAACGCCACGCGTCTTCGCCTCGACCTCGAGAACTACGCGAGTTTCAGCCGCATCATCGGCGCCTTCAGGGATGCGGGCGTCGGACTCTGTCGCATTCGCGAGGGCTCCGCGGTGCGCGACTGGGTCACCTTCCTCACGCTCCTGCAGAACGCCGCGGTGGGCGAGCCGGAAGGCCGGCTCTACGCGCTCGGTGAGAAGCTCGCGGCGGCGAAGGTTACGGTGTTCGAGCTTGGCGCCGAAACGAATCTCGATGAGGAGCTGCGCCAGAAGGCGAAGGAGGCGGCGAAGCGCACGTACGCGCAGTCGGTGTCGGTCACGAAGGAAGTGATCAACTCCGTGCGCATGGGTCGGAGCCCGAACATCAAGAAGATCAAGCGTGTGGTGCAGGGGATCGTCGACCAGATCCTGAACGAGGAGACCTCGCTCATCGGGCTCACGACGCTCCGCGATTACGACGAGTACACGTTCACCCACAGCGTGAACGTATGCATCTTCTCCGTCGCACTCGGGCGAAAGCTGGGGCTGACGAGGCTTCAGCTCTACGATCTCGGCGTCGGCGCACTGATGCACGACATCGGCAAGGCGCGCGTGCCGCTCGACATTCTGAACAAGCCGA
>JBDTXL010000155.1:0-7642 GCA_040006195.1 Gemmatimonadota bacterium
TCGTGCTGTCGCTGGCGGAGAACATCGCCATCTTCTGCTGCGCCGTGTTGCCGATCGAGATCGGCATGGACTGCGACGCACCCTTGCCCTTGTAGAAGGCGACGACCTTCTCGTACGAGTCGGGCGTCGTGTACACCTTGTAAGGATATTTCGGATGCTTCGCCGTCTCCGCCTTTGTTCCCGCAGCGTCGAGCGTGGCGCCCGGATAGAGGGGTACGGCGGCGAACGAGACCAGGGCGACGGAGGCGATCAGCAGACGGGCGGCGGTGAGCATGGATATCGACTCCGGCGTGAGAGAGCGTACGGCAGGGTGCTCAAGAATCGTCTTGAATTCAAGATAAATTCTAGTGGCGAAGCCTTACGAGTGCGACTCCAGCAGCGCGCGAACCTCACGGTATTGAAGCAGCCGGTCGAGGTCCCGCTGCGTGGGATCGTTGATTCGCTCGAGATCGAGGTTGTCGGCGACGTCGTGAAGGACCGCCGCAATACACTGCTCCGGCGTGTCGATCTGAAGCATTACGCGCAGAGGATGCAGCGCGTGCTTCGGCAGCGATCTGCACGACGCGTTCAAGTGTACACATGATGTCGGCTGGCTTCGGAGACAACGTACGGTTCTCAGAGACCATACTAACCTCCTAGAGGGGCCGGTCGTCATAAAGGTGTACAAAGTAGGACTTAAACCGCCCTTCTCGGCCCTAAAACAATGACGATAGCCCTCCTTCCGTGACGCGAACCTGGCTCCCAGAGCGAAATTTGGATGTTCTGCGAGCAATCGCGGTGCTTTGCGTCCTGGCGAACCATACCGCCAACGCACTCATCGGTCACGACACGCTCGTCGCCGGGTGGCTCGGCCAAGCTGGCGTGCAGGCGTTCTTCGTCCACACCTCGCTCGTGCTCATGGCGTCGATGGAGAAGGACGGTGCGCCGACTCGCGTAGGCTGGATCGAGCGCTTTTATATCCGGCGCTTCTGGCGCATCTATCCACTCGCGATAGCCGTCATCGGCGTTGTGCTGCTGATGCACGTCCCTTCCAAGATGATTCACGCAACGGCGGAAAGCTTCTCCGCAGCCGATATCGCCGCCAACGTCGCGCTCGTGCAAGGGCTCATTGACCAGCGATTCGTACTCGGCGTGCTCTGGACCCTGCCGCTCGAAATTCAGATGTACGTCTTTCTGCCATTTTGCTACATGGTCGCGAGAAGAAGGTCGTTCACGGGAATCGCGCTTCTTTTTCTGCTGGGGTGCGCAATGGCGATCGCGTACACGAGCGAGAAGAACGTCATCCCCGGCATCTGGCGCGTACAGTTGTTTGCCTTCGTGCCCTGCTTCGTCGCGGGAATCCTCGCGTACTGGCTACTCCGTCGCGGGAAAGCGACGATACCACCGAGGCTACCATCGAATGCGTGGATCGCAATCATCGTAGCCGATCTCGTGCTCGGCCTCGCAGCGTGGAATGTATGGATCGAATGGTGGGCCGTGCGCGCGGCTTTCTGCGTGATCCTCGGAGTCACCATCCCGCTCGTGGCGGAGATGGCCGAGTCGCACTTCACGCGCGCGGCACACACGATCGCGACCTATTCGTACGGGATCTATCTTCTTCATCCGATCGCTCTCTGGTTCGGGCTGCATGTGCTGCGTAAAGATCCGCCGATTCTGCAGGCCGTGGGGGCGATAGGGTCGCTCGTGCTTGGATGTCTCGTGGCCTATCACGGCATCGAGAAGCCGGGGATCAGGCTTGGGCGAACGCTCGCGCATCAGCGCGGCGCGCTGGTGGTGGAGCCGGCGGCGCCGTAGGAGTCGCACGCCTACGGACGCCGAGTCTCCATTACCCAGATGTCGCTCTCGCGATCTTCGGCGCTGAAATAGAGACGGCCATTCCCGATCGCGATCGTGCTTCGCAGTGAGGGATGCAGCACAGGGTCGAGGTTGACGAGCAGGCGCGCGGGACCCTTGTCCGGCGAGACCGACCAGATCGATGCGCTGCCGCGCGCGCCGTGAATGCTGTAGTAGATGGGCCCGTTCTTCGGCCATACCAGCCACGCGATGTCGCCCGCAGCCTGCACCACGGTGCGTTCTGCGCCGGAGTCCGCCGGCATGATCTTGAGCAGTCCACCGAAGATCGAGCTTTCGAAGGCAATGTACTTTCCATCGGGTGACCAGAGCGGGAAAAAACCGCCTGCCTCGATCGATTTCGGCTCGCCCCAGTGCCCGCCCCTATCGCGACGAGCTATCCAGACGCCAAATGGCGAAGAGATCTGCGTGAAGGTGAGGGCCTGTCCGTCCGGCGACCACCGCGCCAGCCCCTCCTGCAGGCGAGGCGTATTGGTGACCTGCTGAATTCCTCCGCCATCGAGACGCATCACGTAGATGTCGCGTGAACCGCTCCGCCACGAGTGAAAGGCGATCTCCTTGCCGTCGGGAGATGGCTCCGGTGCGAAGTCGTCGGCACGATCCGTCGTGAGCTGCTCCGGGTCGCCGCCGGTAACCGATATTCGGAAAATGTCCGCGTTGCCTGGAAGATTGGAATCGTAGTACAGCCATTTGCCATCCAGCGAGATGCTCAACGATTCGATGAACTCATTGGCATTGGTGATTCGAGTTGCTGCTGTGCTCATCACTGGCGGATTGGTCGGCATCGGCATCGACCAGAGACTCGAGCGACTCGCCCAGTGAGAATAGGCGAGCCGAGTGCCGTCGCGCGACATCGAAATGGTGTGTGCGCCAAGGCCGGTGCTCAACCGCTCGACCGCGCCGCCCGCGCCGCCATTCTTCGTAACGGGAACGCCGTAGATGTCGCTGGGCCCGTCGCGGTTCGATATGAAGTAGAGCCACCGGCTGTCGGCCGACCACACGGGCGAGTGGTTGAGCGACAGGGAATCCGTCATCGTGGTGAGGGCACCGTCGCGCACGCGCGCGAGGACGATCCACGCGGGTGACTGGTTCCCGAAGAGAAGTCCCGCGGCGGAATAGTATTGATCTCCGACCGCGCATGCGATGAACGCCCCACTGGGCGACCACGAGCACCGGCCCGACTGCGGCATGCGCGCGATCGCCCGAACCGATGCGCGCTCATCGCGAACGAAGAGAGATTCGCCGCGAAGAAAGCCGATCTCCCTGCCGTCCGGCGACCACGTTGCCGACATGATCGGCAATCCCGCTCGGGCGGGAATCTCGGGCCGCGCCGGGCCGCCGCCCGCGGGTGCGCTGAAGACGCCCCCACGGGTGAGGAAGAGAATGCGCGACGCGTCGGGCGACCACTCGGGGTCGGTCTCGGATGTCGTCGTATCGCCGGTGAGCGCGATCGCACGTCCCTCGCCGACCGGGCGCACCATCACGTGCGTAGTGATGAGCGGTCCAGCCGCGTACGCAACCGAGCGGCCATCCGGCGAGAGCGCGGGGAGAATCTCGAGCCCTGGATCCCAGGTGACGTGCGTCGCGCGACCGAAGACGAAGGGTGGCGCGCCGGCGCCGCCTCTGAGCCTGGAACCGAGGAAGAATGCGGCGACCGCGATCGCAGCGCCGGCGGCAACTGTCGCCATCGTTCGCGCGCGCGATGAACGCGGTCGCACGGGAGCGCTGTGGCGACCCGTCGTGAATGAGCTGGTGCCGAGTGCGGCTGCGAATTCCGCGGCGCTTCGAAAGCGATCCGCGGGAGTCTTCTGCAGCGCGACGCGTATCGCATCGTCCACATTCTCCGGAACGCTCTCGCGCTTGGTGCGCACGGACGGCGCCGGCGCTGTGATCACCTTCGCGACGATCGCCTGCGCCGTCGGGCCGGTGAAGGGCGGCTCGCCGGCGAGCATCTCGAACATGACACAGCCGAGCGCGTAGACGTCGGTGCGCGCGTCGAGCTCGCGCTCGCCCATCGCCTGCTCGGGGCTCATGTACTGCGGTGTGCCGAGCGACATGCCGGTCTCGGTCATGCGATTGCCGCCGACCTTCGATGCGGCAAGCGCGATGCCGAAGTCGGCGACGAGCGCGTGTCCGCCGTGCAGGAGGATGTTCTCGGGCTTGATGTCGCGATGGATGACGCCGTGCTCGTGGGCGTACTGCAGCGCGTCGGCGATCTCGCGTCCGATGCGGAGCGCATCGTCGACGGGAAGCTGCTTCTCGCGCCTGAGCCGGTCGCGGAGCGATTCGCCATCGACGAACGGCATCACGTAGAACACGGTGCCGTCGACGGAGCCCGAGTCGAAGAGAGAGAGAATGTGCGGGTGCTGCAGATTCGCGGTGGTCTTGATCTCCGTCAGGAAGCGGTCGGCGCCGATGACGGCAGCGAGCTCGTTCCGGAGCACCTTGATCGCGACGTCGCGATCGTGCTTCAGGTCGCGCGCGAGGTAGACGGTCGCCATCCCGCCAGCGCCGAGCTCGTGCTCGATACGATAGCGGTCGGCGAGATCGGTACTCAGTCGCGAGACGTCATCGGACATCTAGATTGCGCTCGCGAGCTGCGGGCGCTGCATTCGTGATTGCTCCATCACTCAACCGCGGCGCGCGGCTTCGATTGCGGCGATGTCGATCTCTTGCATGTGCATCATCGCATCGAAGGCGCGCTTGGCAGCGGCGGGATCGGGGTCGGTGATCGCTTGTATCAGGGCGACCGGCGTGATCTGCCAGGACACTCCCCATTTGTCCTTGCACCAGCCACAGTCGCTTACCTTACCGCCGTTATCCACGATCGCGTTCCAATAGCGATCCGTTTCGGCCTGGTCATCGGTTGCGACCTGAAACGAGAACGCCTCGTCGTGCTCGAAGGCTGGTCCGCCATTGAGCCCCAGACACGGAATGCCCATCACGGTGAACTCGACCGTCAACACGTCCCCCTTCTTTCCCGACGGAAAGTCGCCCGGGGCGCGGTGGACGGCGCTCACGGAGGAATCGGGAAAGGTCTGGGCGTAAAAGCGCGCCGCTTCCTCGGCGTCGCCGTTATACCAGAGGCAGATCGTATTCTTCGCAGGCTTGGCCATCTCATCTCTCCGACGTGGGCGCATTTCATTTGTGTAGTGCCTAGAATGTCACGCGGCTCCGGTGGTTGCAATGGCGATTTGGTCACGTCGCCGGTGGGCGACGCGCTCGCGCTCTATGTGATTCGGCGAGACTCCGATGTGTGGCGCGAATTCTGCTTGTTCGAGCGTGAAGAATGACTGAATCGATGGATGACCAGGCGCGCGAATGGGATCGGGAGCGAACGGCGCTGCTCGATCGACCGATCTCGAGCCTCGGGCTCACGCTCGAGGGTACGATGCTCGAGCGGTTGTCGCAACGCCTGGATGCGGAGCTTGCCGAGCGCGGTTTGGTGTTCCACCCGCCGATCTATCTCAGCGATGAGTGGGGATGCCCGGACGGTATCGCGCGCATCGGCGTCCCCTTCTATCTCGCTGACGAGCGGCTGCGCCGCCTCGAGGAAGATCTCTCCGGCGAAGTCGAAGACGAGACGGAATCGATGCGCTACCTGCGGCACGAGGCGGGCCACGCCTTTAACTATGCCTATCGTCTCTACGATCGGAGCGACTGGCAAGCGACGTTCGGCTCGTTTGCGGAGCCGTATAGTGACAGCTACTTCCCGGACCCGTTTTCGACGTCACACGTCCGACACGTGTTGGGCTGGTATGCGCAGAAGCATCCCGATGAGGATTTCGCCGAGACGTTCGCTGTGTGGCTGACGCCAAACACGAATTGGCGGGCGGCCTACGAGGGTTGGGGCGCGCTGGAGAAGCTCGAGTATGTCGACCGTATCATGGCGGAGGTCGGCTCGTCCGTTTCCGTCATCCCCGACGCCAGCGAGGAGGACGCCGACGTGGGTGACTTGCACCATACGCTCGCCGAACACTACCACCCGCTCGGAGACGCGCTGCCAATGCCCCACCGTGCACAATTCGATGCCGATTTGCTCCGCATTTTGCCGGACGTCTCGTCACAGGATGTGCCTGCGGGTGGAGCGGCGTTTCTGCGCGTGCATCAGCGCCAGCTCGTGAGCCGCATCGCGCTCTGGAGTGGCGAGAGCACGACAACGGTGCGCACGCTCGCCAACCGACTGGCCGATCGCGCTGACGAACTACATCTCGCCGCCCCGAGCGACGCTGCTGGCGCGTTGATCGCTTTCACGGCGTTCATCATGGGTGTCATCATGCACTGGCGTATCGAACGATGAAGATCGTCATCCTGCACTCGGCGGACGCCGTGGAGCCGCCCGTCGATCCGGTGCTGGCACAGATCGCCGGCGTACTGGAGCGAGCCGGCCACGAAATCGGTTTCCAGATCGTGATGCCCGATGTCGTCGCGCTGGCGACGGAGCTGCGCGCAGCGGAGCCGGCGCTGGTGGTGAATCTGGCCGAAGCATTCGATGGGAAGAGTGCGCTCGAGTCGAACGTCGCCGCGCTCCTGAATCTTCTGGATTTGCGCTACACCGGGTCGAGTCCGGCAGGCCTCATGCTCGCCGGCGACAAGGCGTTGAGCAAGAAGGTGCTGTCGTTTCACGGCGTACGATCGCCGGAATTCGCGACCGTGCATCGCGGTGATGTAGAGTGGGCGGGCGATCTGAAATTTCCCTTGATCGTCAAGCCTCCGCAGGAAGATGCGTCGATCGGGATCACCCACGCCTCAGTCGTTCACAACGTGCAAGAGTTGCTCGCGCAAATGGGAGCAGTACAAGGCAACTTTCATCAACCTCCGCTCATCGAGGAGTTCATCGACGGGCGTGAGTTTTACGTCGGCGTGATTGGGAATGCCGACGCGCGCGCGCTACCGCCAATGGAGATGGATTTCACCGGATTTCCAACGGATAAGCCGAGGATTGCGAGTTGGGCGGCCAAGTGGGGCGAGGACGGCGACGAGAAAGGCGAAGAGTTCGCGGGCACGCGCACCTTCGTACCGAACGATCTGCCACCCGAGCTCGATGAGCTGTTGCGGAAGACGGCGCTCGATGCCTTTCATGCGCTTCGCTTGCGAGACTATGCACGCGTCGACATGCGCGTATCCGAGTCGGGCGAGGCGTATGTGATCGAGGTCAATCCGAATTGCTATCTCGAGGAGAGCGGCGAGTTCGCTCGTGCCGCCGCCGCGGACGGTATGCCGTACGACGCGCTCATCGGCAGAATCATCGAGTTGGCGTCGGCGCGATATGCGCGGTGAGGGGTGGCGTCTGACCCGGCGCGAGCAAGCTGGTTAGCAGCTCACGCGCCTTTTTCGCTTCGAGAGTGAACGCGCCGGAGGTGAGTGTCCATCCGAAGGCGAACATTCCGAGCGGCACCAATCCCATCGGTTGCCAGACGCCCTTCGCCAGCATCGACACCCAGATAACGCCGCCGAAGAGGATCAACAAACCGAACCAGAAACTCATGAACCACAACACGGCTGGGTGAAGGGACATCGTCCCCTCGACGCTGCTGCCGCTGGCTGTCGTGATGATGCGCCCGCGGATGCGGGGGATGAAAGAGTTTCTGTAAGTGATGATGCGTGTCAGAGTGAAGGAGTCGATTCCGAGCTCGCCTTCGAAGGGGCACTGGCCGCGCGCAAATCGGAATCTCTTGCGTGGCTCGACTGCTGCCGCGAGCGCGTCATGCACCTCGGCAGCGGTGAGCGCGCTGTCGATGCGGAAGTTGTCGAACGGGAGCAGCGGCACGTCACCGTCCTCTCTTTTTAC
>JBDTXL010000156.1:0-1578 GCA_040006195.1 Gemmatimonadota bacterium
GCGATCCACACGGAGGCCGAGCGGGTCAATTCCCGCTGCTTTCGCCAGTTTACGGCCTCCACAGGGTGCCCAAATTCACTGCCTCGCCGAGTTTTGACCTCAATGAATGCCACAACACCGCTTCGCTCGGCTACGAGGTCCAGATCCCGGTGCCCGTTCCGGAAGCGTCGCTCCAAGATCCGCCACCCTCGCTCGACCAGCCACTCCGCTGCGATTCGCTCGCCCTCCTCTCCAAGCACCTGCGACGCCGCCGTCATGAACGCAAAGATGCGGGCGTCCGCCTGGACGCCCGCATCGAAGCAACTCGTTTCCAACCCTCCCCGCGCCGAAGCGAGGAGGGCCTCCACCACTACTTCACGACTTCGGCGTCTGCCCGGCCGCGAGCAGCAGCTCGACCTTCGCTGCCGCGATCCCCGCGACCGGCGTGTCCATCTTGAGCATCACACGGTCGCTCTTTCGCACCCAGAGATGCTCTTCGGTCTCGCCGACCTGAAGCGTCACTCTCCAGCAATCGAATTTGCCGTCGGGGACCTCCAGGCTGTCCTGTCCGGTCACCCAGAGATTCATCACGACGTGCGCCTGATCGCGCGGGCCAATGAACACTGTCGTCGCGCGTCCCTTCCAGCCCGGCGCGAACGGAACGGACGCGAATAGCGGCTCGATCCAGTAGATGTTGCCGACGAGATTCGGCTCGTTCTTCATCGACACTTTGACGCCGCCGCCGCTGTCACCCTCGAACGTCGTGAGGATGCTGTCGCGCGTGTAGTGCGTGGTGATGTCCTGGTCGGCTGTGTGCACCACACGATGCACGGGATCGAGCGTGACCTTCGCCACGTAGAGGGAATCCGTCAGCGTGATCGTATTGATCTTCCGCGACTCCGACAGCAGCCACGCGGGCTTCCCGTCGTACGTCGCGTCCGAGAGCTCGAGCGTGCGCCAGCCGAGCTTGTGCGCCTGACCCTCGGAGAAGATGCGCGCAACGTAGGTGAGCTTCGATGGCTTGATCGTCGCGGACGCCGGCGCGACGAGCGCAGGATTCGCGGAGGCGGGCGTCGGTGCGGGCGCGACCGGTTCCGCGGAGTTCGCAGCAGGAAGCGAAGTGGCCGGCGCGACCTCCGCCGAGGGCTTCGCGCTATGCGAGCATGCCGTCACCAGCGTGGCGCTCGCAAACATCGTAAGCATAGTTAGAGTATTCTTTCGAGCCTTCACGTCTCCTCCATAAGTGGCAATCCCGGCTCGCGGGTGTTACGCCGCGGGCCCGCAGATGCGATCGATGTCATCAAGTCCTGCCAGCACCTCGCGCGCCTTCGATCCATCGGCGGGGCCCAGAATGCCGGCCTCCTGCAGCTGATCGATGATCCGCGCGGCGCGCCCGTACCCAACCTTGAGCCGCCGCTGTAGCAGCGACGTCGAGCCCAGCTGATTTTGCACGACGACCTCCGCCGCTTCGCGAAAAAGCCTGTCGCGCTCGCCGGCGATCTCGGCGTCGGCCGTATCACCGGTCGAGACAGCCTCGCGCTTCCGCATCTCCTCGAGGATGTCCGGCTCATGAGACACCGGCTCCTCCATAATGAGCCC
>JBDTXL010000157.1:0-5121 GCA_040006195.1 Gemmatimonadota bacterium
AGGGGATGATCGGCGCGCAATTCTGGTCGGTCTACATCCCCGGCGAGATCAAGGACTCCGGCTACGCGCGCGTGCAGCTCGAGCAGATCGAGATCGCGCGCCGCTTCATCGCGCTCTACCCCGAGCGCCTCGCCTTCGCCACGCGCGCGAGCGACATCCGCCGGGACTTCGCACAGGGGACGGTCGCGTCTTTCCTTGGCATGGAAGGCGGACACGCAATCGAAAACTCGCTTGGCGCGCTGCGCGCGTACTACGACTTGGGCGTGCGGTACATGACGCTCACGCACAACGTAACGCTCGACTGGGCCGACGCGGCGCTCGACGAGCCGAAGCACGGTGGGCTCACGCCGTTCGGAAAGGAAGTGGTGCGCGAAATGAATCGGCTGGGCATGCTCGTCGATCTTTCACACGTCTCGCCCGGAACGATGAGCGCCGCGCTCGATGTCGCGGAAGCGCCAGTGATCTTCTCGCATTCCGGAGCGCGCGCGCTGGTCGATCATCGCCGCAACGTTCCGGACTCGATACTCGTACGGCTCAAGAAGAACGGCGGGATCGTCATGGTGCCATTCGTGACGAGCTTCGTGTCGGCGAAGGTGCACGATCAGGAAAACGCGCGCGACGACGAGCTCAAAGCGGCGAAGATGCACTACCCGAGCGACTCACTCGCCGTGGCGCATCACATGACAGAGTGGCTCGCGTCACATCCGGCGCAGACTGCCACTATCGCGGATGTCGCCGACCACATCGAGCACGTGCGCGACGTGGCAGGGATCGATCATGTGGGAATCGGGAGTGACTTCGACGGCATCACCGATACGATTCAGGGGCTCGGCGACGTGTCAACGTTTCCGTCTCTCTTCGCGGAGCTCGCACGTCGCGGCTGGTCCGATGCGGATTTGCGGAAGCTGGCGGGCGACAATCTGATTCGCGTGTTTACGCAGGCAGAGACGGTTGCCGCGCGTCTTCAGAAGGAGCGAAAGCCGTCCAACGCCACGATCACCGAGCTGGACGGGAGGCTTCACCCATAGCTCGAGCGAGTGGAGTGGCCCTAACGAGGCCGCTCGATGATCGCGAGCAACGACGGCTCCGGCAAATCGATCCACTCGGCCGGGTAGTGCCACACCCGCCTGCACACGTGGCCCGCGTCGAAGATCAGACAGGCGGGCGCCTCTGCGCCCGGGACGTCGTGGGCTCTCGCCTCCCGCACACGCCAGCGCGTGCCATCCTCGCTGCAGACGAGTCGCTGCGCCACCGTTTCGAGCTTGGGTTGTCCCATTTCATTCCCGCGCCACGCGCGACCCGCCCAAAGCTGCATCCGAACTGCGCGCGACTATGTCGCGCCACTGCGTCCGGAATCATACATCGCAAGAATAGGGCTCACGCGGATGCGAGCCCGGCCGTTCGCGATCAACTGCCGACCAATCGCTCGTAGTTAGCGCGCGTGATCTCGTAACAGGCGCACGAGGCTGCTTCCAGACCGGGCCTGTCCATCACGGTGACCTTGCCGCGGGTGTAGCGAATCAGGCCCGCGCGCCGTAACGCCCCGGCGGCAAGAGTCACCGCCGGGCGATGAACCCCGAGCATATACGAGAGGAATTCGTGCGTGAGGACGAAAGGCTCCATGCGCATGCGATCGTGCGTCATGAGCAGCCAGCGCGCACAGCGGGACTCTAGCGTGTGAAGCCGGTTGCACGCGACGGACTGCGCCGCCTGATTGAACAGCGCAAGCGAGTGCCTATTCACAAGTCGCGCAAACGCCGGATTCCTGTCGACAGCCCGCGCAAACGCGGCAGCGCTCATTCGGTACGACTCACCCGTGAGCAGCACAAAGGCTCGCGTCGGCATACGATCGTCGCCGAGGAGCAGCGGAAGCCCAGCCCATCCTTCGAAGCCGATCGTTCCGACTTCGACCGCACCTTCATCCATCACGTTCACCATCGACAGGCAGCCACTGATGGGAAAATAAGCGTGAGTGACGGGAGAGTTGGCTTCGTAGAGAACTTTGTTGATCGAAAGCTCGAACGGCTCGAGGTCGGCCACGACGCGATCGAATTCAGTGGGAGGCAGTGCGGCGAGAATGCGATTTCGCGATGGCGCCTCGTCGCGCGCCTCCGTAAGACTCAGGTTGCGAACTGCCATCTCGAGGAAACTCCGCGTATGCAATTCAGCATGTCGGTTCGCGTCTCGTGAGCACTCGACAGATGGCAGTCGATGGTGCCGTGCGATGCGAACGGGCCGCAAGATGCCGCCCCACAAACGAAGCGATAAAATGATCCGCTTCGGCTCAGGGTCAATAATAGCGAACGCGAGCTAAAATGCAGCCTGCGTTGGAGTTACGCGCCCGCCAGCGTACTGCCTTGTACGCTGAGCGGCGTACAAATTCGTTCGGAAAAAGTCGAATACCCGGGGCCGGACTCGAACCGCACGGCCTTGCAGCCCAGGGATTTGAACTTCTGCTGCGGGGTGAAACAGTATCGATCAGCGAAGTACAGGCGGAGCTCTGACGAGGGTGTGGAGGGTGTGACGCCTCATGGCGGCGTTGTAAGACATCCTTCTCGTGTCGTCGTGTCCTAACGAAAACTTCTATAAAGTAGCGTATTGCTACTTATGAGTTCTTCGCCGGTTGTATGCACACACGTTCGAGCGCTCATTCAATCCGATGCCGTGAGCCCTTGACGAGTTGAACCTGAACGATCCATCCAGTTTGCCGCCGCCGGCCGACAGCAGCGACCTCAGAGCGTCATGGCCCCCCGGATATGTCCGCGATCGAGATGGTATCGTGCAAGATCGACTATCACCGGTGCCGCGGTGCGGTTGTCCGAGGAGTAATCGGCGGAGTCGGCGGCGCCGTTACATCGGTGCCTACAGTCGGCTTGCGCCTTGAAATGCTCTTACGGCGTGGACGACACGAATGGAGCTCCCATCAGCGCCACCAACCCCTGGCTATCCACGCCGTAGATCACCGCACCACGCGTCGGATCATTCACTACGACGAGGTTGCGCACAGCTGCTGTTGGGGACAGCGCCAATTTCGAGAGCTCGACGCCTGTGGCGAGCGACAGGATGTGAATGCCGTCGATGCTCGAGGAGGCGACGAGCGTGCCGCTTCCGAGCGCGGCAAAGAGCGTTGCCGTCGCCGCGGGAATGGCGTTGAATTGCGTCATCAATCCGCTGATTGGGGCCGAGCTCCACAGTTGTGTGCCCGTTGCCACATCGTACGCAATGACGCCGGTTCTCGTCGCAATGATCACTGCCCGATTCGCCAGCACCGGCGGTTGCGTCGTGGGTTGCGCCACGGTGGCCGACCAGACGACGTGCAGATCTGACTGCGCACGCGCCACCAGAGTCGTTCCGTTCTCGATCAGATAGATCCGCGTGTCGTCCGCGCTCACCTTGCCCGTGGGGCTGGTCGCGACGAAGGCGAGGCGCGCTCCCGTGGTCGCGTCGAAAGCGTAGACTCCGGGCAGCGGAGGATTCACGAGTGTGGCTATCGCATGGTACGCGCCCGCGTAAAACAGCACGCCGTTCGCGACCGCCATTCCGGCATCACTGTCGTAGGCATCGCCACGGGCCCGACCGTAGGAATTCTGCACCCATGATCTCACACCAGTTGCCGTCATCTTGGCGATGAACGGACCCGGCCCGTCAATGTGCAGATCCTGCGTCACCCACAGACTCGTCCCGTCAGTGAGCGTCTCTCCCCACCAGTCGACGCCACTGAACCATTCGCGCGTGCCGGTGGACGCGTTCAGATATCCGAGGCCGTCATCCTGGAACACGAAGTGAGTGCCCCACAGCGAGCCCCAGTTTCCGAGGTTCGCGTCGTAGCCGCCGTCGAAGGTCCACACGCGCTGCCCCGCCGGCGACACACGATCCACGTCGGTGCTGCCCACATACCCGGTACCCAGCGTCGGGACGGCGCTCCACTGCAAAAAGATCGCGTCGACCGTCGGCAGCGCGGTGTGCGCGGCGCGGAACGGACGACTCGCCGTGGGCGCGGCCGGGATGTAGTGCCACGCGACAGTGAGCGGTCCGCGAACCGAGGCCTGTGTCGCACCCGTGCGGCGCTCGTCGTGTGCATAGGTAATCCAGTCATCGCGCGTGTGCGACGCGGCGATGGCCGAGAACGTCGCTTTCTGCGAAGCGCCGCCGACAGTTGCCGTGACATCCGTTGTTCCCGCACGTGAGCCGAAGGTGAGGGCGGTTTGTGTCTGTCCCGTCGCGTTGGTGGCCGAGGAGCTCGTCGTAAGCGCGCCCGCGCCCGCGATGCTCCACGCGACGGACGCGCCAGAGATGACGTTGCCGTACTGATCGGCAACGCTGATCACGAACGGCTTCGCGAGCGCCGCTGAGACCAACCCGGTCTGTCCGTCGCCGCTGACCTTCGTGATGGCAGCTGGAGCTCCGGGCACCGCGGTCAACGAGAATGTCGCCGGTTGAGAAATGCCTGCCGCGCTCGCGGTGACTGTCACCGCACCGGCCGCATGTCCAAAAGTGAGCGATCGCTGCGTGCGCCCATTCGCATCAGTGGTCGTAGAAGCACCGGCGAGCGTTCCCGCAGTTGTCGCCCACGCAACAGTGACTCCGCCAATTCCATCGCCCCCCGCATCCGTAACCATGACAACGAGAGGACTCGCGGCTGCCGTTCCCGCTGCACCGCTCTGCCCAGCGCCAGAAACGACCACGAGATTGGATGGCGCACCAACGATCACGGTGAACGACGCCTGCGCCTGGATGTTCTCACTGGTCGCGATGATCGTTACGGCTCCAACGCCGATACCGCGTACGATCCCGGCGCCGGTGACCGTCGCCTTCGCGGCATCCGAAGTCAGATACGCGACAGCGCGTCCCGTGAGCACACGCCCGGCAGCATCTTCAGCGTGGACGCTGAGTGCGAGTGTCGTTCCCACCGCGACGGTGCCCGAGTCCGGCGCGATGCTGAGCGTGGCAACGGGATCTGGCGCCGACATATCGCCGCCGCACGACAGAATCACGGCGAGCGAGAGAACAGCGCGAAGGAACGGTGCAGATCGAGGGGAGATCGTCGAGTGGCGATCGACAGGCAGCATGGGTTCCTCGAGGACGGGGCCGACTCCTTTGTGGACGCGCCCGGTGCTGCCA
>JBDTXL010000158.1:0-1731 GCA_040006195.1 Gemmatimonadota bacterium
TTGTCGGGGTGATACGCCAGTGGGATGTAGGTCAGGAAGCCGCCGGTCTCGTCCTGCAGACTGCGCAGCAGCGTGAGGTGCTCGATGCGATCCTCGTACGTCTCGACGTGGCCGTAGAGCATCGTCGCGTTCGTCCGAATGCCGAGACCGTGCGCGACGCGGTGCACCTCGATCCAGTCTTCGGCGTTCAGCTTTTTCTCGGCGATCGTTGCGCGCACGCCCTTGCTGAACACCTCGGCGCCGCCGCCGGGAAGCGTATCGAGCCCCGCCTCGCGCAGCGCGATCAGCACTTCGCGATTCGTCATCTTCTCGATGCGCGCGATGTGCGCAATCTCAACGGCCGTGAGCGCCTTGATGTGCACGTCGGGGTGGCGCTGCTTGAGCCCGCGAAACATCTCCGCGTAGTACGCGAGTCCTGCGCCCATGTCGAGACCGCCGACGATGTGGAACTCGCGCACGTACGGATTCGCAGCTGCTTCGGCGTACACCTGGTCCATCGTGTAGCGATACGCGCCCGCTTCCTTGGGAAGGCGCGCGTACGAGCAGAACACGCACGTCTTGCGGAGGATGCAGACGTTGGTGGGATTGATGTGTTGGTTGGCCGCGAAGTAAACGGTGCTCCCGTGCTTCGCCTCGTTCACTGCATTCGCGAGGTGGCCGACGCCGAGGAGGTCCGGCGTCTCGAAGAGCGTTATACCGTCGGCGGCGGTGAGGCGCGTGCCCGCCGCGACCTTGGCGCCGATGGATCGCAGCGCCGGATCCGTCAGCCGCGCGAAAGAGACGTCCGCGGGAACCGGCATCTCAGCCTACGTAGCGCTGGACGGCGAGCGTGACGTTGTGGCCGCCGAAGCCGAAGCTGTTGCTCAACGCCGCGGTGACGTCGCGCTTGCGCGGCGTGTTCGGCGTGTAGTCCAGGTCGCACTCGGGATCGGGCGTGGAGTAGTTGATCGTGGGCGGGATGATCCCGTCGCGCACGACCAGCGAAGAGATGAGGAGCTCGACCGCGCCCGCGGCGCCAAGCATGTGCCCCGTGCCGGATTTGGTCGAGCTGACGCTCAGACCGTTTGCAGCCTCGCCGAACACGGCGCGAATCGCGCGCGTCTCGTTGAGGTCGTTGGCCGGTGTCGACGTGCCGTGCGCGTTGACGTACTGCACCGTCTCGGGGGTGAGACCAGCGTCTTCCATCGCACGCTTCATCGCACGCTGTGCGCCTTCGCCGTTCGGCGCGGGAGAGGTGAGGTGGTACGCATCACCCGTCGCGCCGTAGCCGACGATCTCGGCGTAGATGTTCGCGCCACGCTTCTTCGCGTGCTCGAGCTCCTCGAGCAGCAGCGTTGCGCTTCCCTCGCCCATGACGAAGCCGTCGCGCGTCGCGTCGAACGGGCGCGAAGCGGTGAGCGGCTCGTCGTTGCGCTCGGAGAGGGCGCGCATGTTCGCGAAGCCACCGATGGACATCGGCGTCACCGCGGCTTCGGCGCCGCCGGTGAGCATGAGGTCCGCGTCGCCGTACTGGATCGCACGGTACGCATCGCCGATCGCGTGAGCGCTCGTGGCGCAGGCGGAGACGGTGGCGTAGTTCGGGCCTCGCGCGTTGAACTGCATCGACACAATGCCCGCCGCGATGTCCGAGATGAACATGGGGATGAAGAACGGCGAGATCTTGGAGGGGCCACGATCGCGATAGGTGTCGTGCTGCTGCTCCATCGTGGCCAGGCCGCCGATGCCGCTGCC
>JBDTXL010000159.1:0-1984 GCA_040006195.1 Gemmatimonadota bacterium
CGCGTCTTCGGCGGCGTTCGGGTGAACTGGAGCGGTACCCCACCGACTGAGAGCTGCCTGCTGGTGATGAATCACCAATCGCTGCTCGATATAACGATTTCCGTCAAGGCAGCGGAAGGCCCGCAGGCGGTCATTCCGACGCGTGAAAGATACGGCCATGGCATCCCCGGCATATCCTCACTGACAAAGCTCGGCCAATTCCCCCTGGTGACGCAACAGGCACGGGCGACCAAGGCTGAGGTCGCCGCACTCCTACAGGCCGCCAAGGATCTCGCCAACGGTGAGACGACTCTGATCATTTACCCCGAAGGGCATCGAACGACCGACGGAAACATTCAGCCCTTCATGCGCAGCGGTCTCAAGCTTTTGCTCTCTCGAGCGCAGCGCCCAATCTATTACGTGGTCTCCGACGGGCTGTGGCATGCCCGAACGATCAAGGAAACGGTCCACTCGTTCGCGAACAGCACCGTCGACGTCGTGATTCGTGGGCCATTCGCAGCACCGGCGAAGGAGAACATCGACGCCTTCATCGATGAGCTCGAAGCCAACATGGCTCGTACACTCGCGGAGATTCGTCGTCAACCGTCGCTCGCTGCCGAGCGCGAGGTGCGCGCCGTTGGCTGAGCTCGAGCTTCGTGCGGATCTCGCGGCGGGACTCGACAATGCACCGAGTGCCGCCGCGACAGAGCTCGCGGCGATGCTCGCTCGATCATTTGGTGAGGGCACCGTCGCCATCGTTCACTACGGCTCTCACGCTCAGCACTCGGACGCGAAGCGGGAAAGCGCCTACGACTTCTTCGTCATCGTCGATCGGTACGGCGACGCGTACGCGTCGCTCGCACGCACGGTTGGCACCAGCTACTCTGCTCGAACCGCGGCAACGCTGAATCGTGTGTTGCCGCCAAACGTCATCGCGGTGAACGACAGCTCGCACGTGCCGCCGCTCGCCGCCAAGTGTGCCGTGTTGTCGCTCGAAGATCTGCGCCGGGAGTGCTCGCCCAGGGCGCGAGATCACTTCGTGCGCGGAAGACTTTTTCAGTACGTGCAGCTGGCGTGGACCCGGGACGCACAGTCTCGAGCGGCCGTGACCGACGCCATCATCGATGCGCGCATCGGATCGTTCGGCTGGGGAGCGGCATCGCTTCCGCCGGCCTTCGATGCGGAACAGTACTTTCGGGCGCTGCTCGAGCGTTCGTTTTCGGGAGAGATTCGCCCCGAGCGCGGCGGCCGTATCGACGCCCTGCTCGACGCGCAACGCGAGGTCGTGCTACGCGTCTATGATGCTTTGCTCCAACAACTTGCACGGGAAAGGATACTCGCTTTCGACGGGAAAGTCTACCAGTTGGCGAGGCCCACGAGAGCATGGCGGGCGATGCGCGCGGGCTGGTATTTCCGGCGAAGCAAAGTGCGCGCGACGGCGCGGTGGGCAAAGTACGTCGTGTTGTACGATGACTGGCTGGAGTACGTGGTGCGCAAGATCGCGCGGCGCAGCGGTGTGACGTTCGAGCTGACCGCGCGCGAACGTCGCTGGCCGCTCATCTTTCTCTGGCCGAAAGCCATTCAGTATCTTCGTTCCCGTCCTCAAAACCGTCCCGATCAATAATGTCCACGACAACGTGGGTCGCGCTCACGCTCATGGCGCTCGCGATCCTGACCATGCCGGTGTATGCGGTGATCGCGCGCCGTCGCGCAGTCGATGCCGATGTCGCGCGTCGGCCAACGACGATCATCCTCGGCACGTGGGTGCGCGATTGGCTCATGTGGACCATCGGCCCCGTCGAGCGGAAGTTCGTCGAATGGAAATTGTCGCCGGATCTGTTCAACTATATCGGAGGAGCGTTTGGACTTTTCGCGGGCATCGCGTACGCGAAGAACGAGCTCGCGCTCGGCGGCTGGCTCATCCTGATCGGAGGGCTCGCCGACATCTTTGACGGGCGGATCGCGCGCGCGCGCGGGATCGGCTCCAACTACGGCGAGTTTCTTG
>JBDTXL010000160.1:0-3834 GCA_040006195.1 Gemmatimonadota bacterium
GAAACGGTTCTCTTCAACGACAGTGTGCGCGCGAACATCGCATACGGGCGCGGCTCGAAATACAGCGACGCGCAGATCGAAGCCGCGGCGCGCGCGGCGAATGCGCACGGCTTCATCACCGAGCTCCCGCAGGGCTACGCCACCACACTCGGCGAGCGCGGCGCGCGGCTCTCCGGCGGGCAGCGCCAGCGCATAGCGATCGCGCGCGCGCTGTTGGTTGATCCGCCAATTCTCATTCTCGACGAGGCGACGTCGGCGCTCGACACCGAGAGCGAACGGCTCGTGCAGGAAGCGATCGACAGGCTGCTCGCGGGGCGCACGGTGATCGTGATCGCGCACCGTCTTTCCACCATCGTGAACGCAACGGAGATTCTCGTGATGGATCGCGGACGCATCATCGAGCGCGGCACGCACGAGGCGCTGCTCGAGCTTCGGGGCGCGTACTACCGACTGCACACTCTCCAGTTCGGAGACAGGGATTCGCAACCGGTAGAAGAACATGCGCATCCTGTTTTATAGCCAGAGTCCGGAGTGGAACGGCCGAGCGCGCGCGCTGGCGGCGGCGGCGCGTGGGATGAGCGAGCGCGGGCACAACGTGACCGTCGTGTGCCCGCCGGAGAGTGCGCTCGAGCAGCATCTCGAGTTCGGCGCCTACGAGGTGGTCTCGCTCTCGACGCTCCTTCCGTGGCCCGTTGCCGCGCTCAGGTTGCGCAAGCTGCTCCACGATCGATTCATCCAGGTCGTGATCGTCAATGGCGACCGCGAGCAGCTGATCGCGGCACTGGCGACGAGGCTCGCCGAGCGGGCGGCGGTGCTCAGACGGTTGGCGATCGGCGACAAGCTGAGGCTGGGCGCGGGGCTCCGGCTCGCATTCAAGCTCGCACCGACGGGGCTGATCTTTGGATCCGAAGAAGACAAGCGCGACGCGCCCTCCGCATCGCTCACGCGCTTTCCTCCCGCGATCGTCGCGCTCGGCGTGAACGCGCAGGCGTACGACGCGATCCGTCCCGCGTCGCGCGCGAGCATCGGCGCGCCGGGTGGAACGCGTCTGCTCGTGTGTGTCTACGATCGCACGGGGCGTGCGCGCGCCGCGTCGGTGCTGCGCGTGATCGCGCTGCTCGCGCCTCGGCATCCGGAGCTTCGCCTCGCGCTGATCGGTGCGGGTTCCAACGACGAAGATCTGCGTATGCACGCCGCGGCGCTTCGGATCACGGGCGCTGTGAGCTTTCTGGGAGAGCGCGACGACTATCTCTCGGTGTTGAGCGTCGCGGATCTCGGCTGGGTCGTCGCCGATGGAGACAACGCCGTGTTCGCGCTCCTCGATCTGCTCGCGTCGCGCGTGCCGGTGCTGGCGGAGAGGGGAACCGTGGCGGAGCAGTACGTGCCGGATGGGATCGCGGGAATTCTGCTCCCGCGCGGCGAGGCGCCCGACATTGCCGCTGCGGTCGCGCTCCTGCTTGGCCACGACGATCGGCGCGCGGCGATGGGCGGCGCGGGGCGGGCGCGGGTGTCGCGGGACTACTCGGAAGCGAAGATGATCGACGCGTTCGAGGCGGCAGCGACGATCGCCAGCGATCGCACGCGCTGGTGAGCGACAGGAAGGCACCGAGCGTCGGAGATCGCGCGCAGTACGCGGTGCTGCGCGGGCTGACGGCGGTGCTCAGCCTGTTGCCGTGGCGAGTCGCGGTGGAATTCGCGGGGTGGATCGGGACGCTGTTCTACTGGCCGCTAGCTGTACGACGAAGGGTGGCGGAAAAGCAGATTGCGGCGGCGTTTCCGGAGTATTCGTCGCGAGAGGTCGAGCGCGTGGCGCGAGCGAGCTTTCGTCATCTCGGTCGAGTCGCGGCGGAAAGTGCGCTCTTCTCGCGGCTCGATGGCGCCGGGATTATCGAGCACATGGAAGGCACCGACGGGCTCGAGCTGTTCGAGCGCCAGCGCGAGGCCGGGCGCGGTGCGATCGTGCTTACGGGGCATCTCGGCAACTGGGAGCTCGGCGGTGCGGCGACGGCGGCGAGCGGACAGCCGATCGATGTCATCGTACGACTGATGGGGAATCCGCTGTTCGATGGCTATCTCACGCGCACGCGCTCTCGGCTCGGGATGACCGTGGTACGCGACCGCGATGCAGTGCGCCATACGGCACGCGCGCTGAAAGACGGGCACGTCATCGCTTTTCTGATCGATCAGTCCGGGCTGCATATCGCATCGAGCTTCGTGAATTTCTTCGGACGGCCGGCGAAGACACCGCGCGGGCCCGCGGTGCTCGCGATTCGGCTCGACGTGCCGGTATTCTTCGGCGTGAGCTTGCGACAGCCGGATGGCCGGTATCATCTGCACATCCGCGAGCTCGTCACCGAGCGAACCGGCGACACTGACCGCGACGTCGAGGCGATCCTCAACGAGTATTCGCGCACGCTCGAGAGCTTCGTGCGGCAGGCTCCAGAGCAGTACTTCTGGCAGCATCGCCGGTGGAAGCGCCAGCCGGCCGACACTCCTCCCGAGCTTCGCGACCCGGTATGAATGCGCTCCTGTGGCGGAAGCTACGCGCTGACCGGCGCGCGATGATCGGGCTTGGCGCGATCGCGCTGATGATGCTGCTCGCGATTCTCGCTCCTCTCGTCACGCGGTGGGACCCGACCGGCATCGCGCTCGCGAACCAATTGCAGCCGCCCTCGACCGCGCACTGGCTCGGCACCGACCTGCAAGGGCGCGATGTGTGGGCGCGGCTCGTCTATGGCGCGCGGATCTCACTGTCGGTGGGATTTCTTTCGCAGGGGATCTCGCTCTCGATCGGACTTTCTCTCGGGCTCATCGCCGGCTTCTATGGCAAGTGGGTGGACGAGGGCGTGATGCGACTCGCTGACGTGACGTTGGCCTTTCCGTCGTTGCTCTTGCTCATCGCGCTCGCCGCCGCATTCGAGCCGTCGCTCACGACGGTGCTCGTGACGATCGGCGTCGTCGGCTGGGCGGGCATGGCGCGCATCGTTCGCGGGCAGGTGCTCGTGGTGCGGCAGCTCGAGTACGTGCAGGCAGCGCGCGCGCTCGGCGAGCGCGACTATCGCATCATCACGCGTCACTTGCTGCCGAACGTCATCGCGCCCGTCGTCATCGCGGCGACGCTGGGAGTCGCCGGTGCGATCATGGCCGAGGCGGCGCTATCATTTCTGGGGCTCGGCGTGCAACCACCAACGCCGAGCTGGGGCTCGATGATCGCGGACGGCCGCGATCTCGAACAGCTCAGACACGCGCCGTGGACCTCGCTCAGCCCCGGTCTCGCGATCGGAGCCGCGGTGCTCGGCTTCAACCTGCTCGGCGACGCGCTGCGTGACGCGCTCGATCCGCGCGCACTCGAGGGACGGACGTAATGAGTTTCGATGTGGAGGCGCTTCGCGCGAAGGAATATCCGTGGACGTTGAGCGGAGAGCAGATCTATCTCGACAACGCAAAGACCGGGGCGATGCCGAAACGCGCGGCTGCGGCGGTGTCGGAGTGGGCGGCGCTCCGGGCCGAGCCGTACAAGTTGACGGCGTACCAGGACTTGGAGGTATTCCGGAAGTCGCGCGAGTTGATAGCGAAGTTGATCGGCGCAAAGATCGGCGAGATCGCGTGCGTGGTGAATACCTCGTACGGGATCAACGTTGCGTCGCTCGGGCTGCCTCTGAAATCGGGCGACGTCGTGCTCACGTACGAGGGCGAGTATCCGGCGGATGTGTATCCGTGGATGTCGCTGGCGAAGAAGGGAGTGAAGCTCGAGCTGATTCCGAAGCGCGACGGATTGCAGGACGAGGCGCGGCTGCTCGAGGAGCTCAAGCGGCCGGAGGTGAAGGTCGTGAC